>DASRND010000036.1:300000-421715 GCA_035647615.1 Bacteroidales bacterium
TTAGCCGATGTAGCTCAGGGGTAGAGCACTTCCTTGGTAAGGAAGGGGTCATGAGTTCAAATCTCATCATTGGCTCTAAATTAAATTTAATAACCTTTTTGTAACACCTAATTAAATAACTTTTAAAATGGCAAAAGAAAAATTTGATCGTTCCAAACCACACGTGAACATTGGAACCATTGGGCATGTCGACCACGGAAAGACCACCTTGACAGCCGCCATCACACAAACCTTAGCAGATAAAGGTCTGGCCACTTTCGCAACTTTCGACTCGATCGACAACGCTCCTGAAGAAAAAGAAAGAGGTATTACCATTAATACTGCGCACATCGAATATCAGACTGAAAACAGACACTACGCACACGTCGACTGCCCCGGCCACGCTGACTATGTGAAGAACATGGTTACGGGTGCTGCCCAGATGGACGGTGCTATCATTGTAGTAGCTGCTACTGACGGCCCTATGCCCCAAACGCGCGAGCACATCCTGCTGGCACGTCAGGTAGGCGTTCCCAGACTGGTTGTTTTTATGAACAAAGTCGACCTGGTAGATGACGAAGAACTCCTGGAGCTCGTTGAGATGGAAATCCGCGACCTGCTGAGCTTCTACGAATTCGATGGCGACAACACACCAGTTATCCAGGGTTCTGCACTTGGTGCTTTGAACAAAGAGCCACAATGGATTGAAAAAGTAATGGAACTGATGGCAGCTTGTGACGATTGGATTCCATTGCCAGAACGCGATCAGGACAAACCATTCCTGATGCCTGTTGAGGACGTTTTCTCTATCACCGGACGTGGCACCGTTGCTACCGGTCGTATCGAAACCGGCATCATCAACACAGGCAATCCTGTTGATATCATTGGAATGGGTGCCGCAAAACTTAAGAGTGTTGTTACCGGTGTTGAAATGTTCCGCAAAATTCTCGACCGGGGACAAGCTGGCGACAATGCTGGTTTGCTGTTGCGTGGTATTGAAAAAACACAAATTACCCGTGGGATGGTTATTGCTGCCCCCGGTTCAGTTAAACCACACAAAAAATTTAAAGCAGAGGTTTATATTCTGAAGAAAGAAGAAGGTGGACGTCATACTCCTTTCCACAACAAATATCGTCCTCAGTTTTATTTCAGAACTACCGACGTTACTGGTGAGATCACGATGCCCGAGGGCGTAGAAATGGTGATGCCCGGAGATAACCTTACAATCGAGGTTGAACTCATTGCGGAAATCGCTATGAGCAAGAACCTACGTTTCGCTATCCGCGAAGGCGGACGTACCGTGGGCGCTGGTCAGGTAACCGAGATTCTTGAATAATTTTAATAGGTGTTTGGTTATAAATACAAAGGCGTTCCGGAGTAAGAATTATTACTTCCGGAACTCCTTTTGTTAAAACACACATGATACGGGTGTAGCTCAATTGGTAGAGCGATGGTCTCCAAAACCATAGGCTGTGGGTTCGATTCCTACCACCCGTGCCAATTACATTTTAAGTAAGAACAATGGCAAAATTGAAAATAATAAATTACGCCAAGGAAAGTTATGATGAGCTGTTACACAAAGTTTCCTGGCCTTCATGGAGTGAACTGCAGAGTAGCGCTGTGGTAGTATCCATTGCTTCCCTGATAATCGCATTTGTCGTTTATCTGATGGATATTGCATTCAGCAGCCTGCTTAAAGGTTTTTATACCTGGCTTTAGTTACAGCCGGGTACAAATGTGGCCGACAGGTTACTTTATTCTTTTACAAACCTTAAGTAAACCTTTGGTATGAGTAATCACGAGAAAAAATGGTACGTTATAAGAGCGATTTCTGGGAAAGAAAAGAAGGTGAAAGAGTATCTCGAAAGCGAGATCAATCGTCTTAACCTCCAGGATTACATCTCGCAGGTACTCATTCCTACTGAGAAAGTTTATCAGGTACGGAAAGGTAAAAAAATCAGCAAGGAACGCAACTTTTTCCCTGGGTACGTTTTGATAGAGGCCGCCCTAATAGGCGAAGTGCCTCATATTGTAAAAAACGTACCTGATGTTCTGGGATTTCTGGGCACGCGCGGTGAAGCTGATCCGATGCGCGAGTCGGAAGTGAAAAGAATACTCGGAAAAGTTGACGAACTGGCCGAACTAGGCGAGGAAGTCAACGTGCCGTTTATTGTTGGTGAATCCGTTACCGTTATTGATGGACCTTTTAATAGTTTTAGTGGAATGATCGAAGAGATTAACGAAGAGAAGAAGAAACTGAAAGTGATGGTGAAGATCTTCGGGCGTAAAACACCGCTTGAACTGGGATTTATGCAGGTAGAGAAAGAATAGAATTTTCAAACTCATTAACCGGAGCAACAAGCTGTTGCATCCGGCACATCTAATTAAGTAGAACGATAAAATGGCAAAAGAAGTTAGCGGATTAATCAAACTGCAAATCAAAGGTGGCGCAGCAAATCCATCACCTCCGGTAGGTCCTGCATTAGGAGCCAAAGGGGTGAATATTATGGAATTTTGCAAGCAGTTCAACGGACGTACGCAAGATCAAGCCGGCAAAATATTGCCCGTGATCATCACCGTCTACAGGGACAAATCTTTTGATTTCATCATAAAATCTCCGCCGGTTGCAGTTCAACTGTTAGAAGCATCGAAGCAGAAAAAAGGCTCCGCCGAATCCAACCGTAAAAAGGTTGCAGCGGTAACCTGGGAGCAGGTGCAAACCATCGCCGAATTGAAGATGAAAGACCTCAATTGTTTTACATCCGACTCGGCAATGCGCATGGTTGCGGGTACTGCCCGCAGCATGGGCATTACTGTTAAAGGTAATGCACCCTTCAGCAACTAACAGTGAAATCTACGAGCATTTAAAAATTTAAGTAACATTTTAAAAAAATGGCAAAACTGACAAAAAAACGTAGAGAAGCATTGGCGAAAATCGATAGAAGTGCTACATACGCTCTCGCGGATGCAGTGCAAACCGTCAAGGATATTACCCTGACCAAGTTTGACGCATCCATCGACCTGGACATCCGTCTGGGTGTCGACCCGCGTAAGGCCAACCAAATGGTTCGTGGCTCGGTAACCCTGCCACACGGAACCGGAAAAACCATGCGCGTGCTTGTGCTTTGTTCGCCCGATAAGGAAGAAGAAGCCAAAGCAGCCGGTGCCGATTACTATGGTCTCGACGAGTATGTCGAGAAAATTAAAGGCGGCTGGACTGACGTCGATGTTATCATTACCACACCTAACGTAATGCCCAAAGTTGGCCCGTTAGGCCGTATCCTCGGACCCCGAGGTCTGATGCCCAATCCAAAAACGGGTACCGTGACAATGGACATCGAGAAAGCTGTTAACGACGTGAAAGCAGGTAAGATAGATTTTAAAGTAGACAAAACGGGCATCATCCATGCTTCGGTTGCAAAGTCATCTTTCGACAACCAGAAAATTGTGGAAAACGCGCGTACACTTATCACCACCGTGCTGAAACTAAAACCTACTTCCAGCAAAGGCACATACGTAAAAAGCATCTACATGTCGAGTACGATGAGCTACGGTATCCAGATTGAACCTAAATCAGTAAGCGCCGAATTCGTTAAAAATAAGGAGATTTAAAATGACCAGAGAGGAAAAAAATCAAACGATAGAAGCGTTATCACAAAAGCTTAACGAGGCATCTCATTTTTATATCACCAGCACCAGCGGCCTCAATTCTGCTGTTACCAGCGAATTGAGAAGACTTTGCTACACCCGCAAAATCGACCTGTTGGTGGTGAAAAACACACTGCTTCGCAAAGCCATGGAGAAATCTGATAAAGACCTGCATGGTCTTTTCGATACACTCAAAGGAACCACCTCGGTAATGTTTACCGAAGTTAGCAATGCTCCGGCAAAGCTTATCATAGAGTTTCGTAAAAAGTACAAAACGGACAAACCAGTGCTCAAAGGAGCATATGCTGAAGAATCCACCTACCTGGGCAACCATCAACTGGACGCTCTGGAAAGCATTAAAAGCAAAAATGAAGTTATTGCTGAGATCATTGCTCTGCTGCAATCACCCGTCAAAAATGTTATTGGCGCACTGCAGTCAGGGGGTCACAAGATTTCGGGCATACTCCAGACACTTTCAGAAAAAGAAGTATAACAAGTTTTCAAATTACACAATTAGTTTTCACGAATAATCTTTTAAAAACAAACAATAAAATGGCAGATTTAAAATCTTTTGCAGAACAATTAGTCAATCTGACGGTAAAAGAAGTAAATGAGCTTGCTCAGATTCTCAAAGACGAGTACGGCATTGAGCCGGCAGCTGCAGCAGTAGCAGTAGCAGGCCCGGCAGCCGCAGCCGATGCAGGCGAAGCCGAACAAACCGAATTTGATGTTATCATCAAAGCAGCCGGACAGAGCAAACTTGCAGTAGTAAAACTGGTTAAAGAATTGACCAGCCTGGGTCTTAAAGAATCAAAAGCACTTGTGGATGCTGCTCCAAAGCCCATCAAAGAAGGTGTTTCGAGAGACGAAGCTGAAGCACTAAAATCACAGCTCGAAGAAGTTGGTGCCGAAGTAGAAATCAAATAGCTTCTAAAGCACGCTTAAAAGAGATATAGACTTCTGCCAGCCGCGCTGTGCAGAGTCTATATTTCTTTGTATTACACCGCCTTGTTCTTTATTTATTTTATCTTATTCATAACCAAAACTTTACGACATTGGCTCAGGAAAATACTGAAAGAATCAGTTTCTCAAAAACGAAAATAAAATCTCACTATCCGGATTTTCTTGACATACAGTTGAAATCATTTCAGGATTTCTTCCAACTGGAAACCAATCCTGATGACCGGGTGAACGAGGGTCTCTATAAAGTTTTTAGCGAAAATTTTCCGATTACTGATGCACGCAACAACTTCGTGCTCGAGTTTTTGGATTATTTTGTTGACCCGCCACGATATTCCATCGAAGAATGCATGGAAAGGGGACTAACCTACAGCGTACCACTTAAAGCAAAATTAAAGCTATACTGTACCGACCCTGAGCACGAAGACTTTGAAACCATCATCCAGGATGTGTACCTGGGACAAATGCCTTACATGACTCCACGCGGCACCTTCTGCGTCAATGGTGCCGAACGTGTGGTAGTGTCGCAGCTGCATCGCTCCCCGGGAGCTTTCTTCGGAACAAGCTTCCATGCCAACGGCACGCAGCTCTTCTCGGCAAGGATCATCCCCTTCAAAGGTTCCTGGATGGAATTTACAACCGACATCAACCAGGTGATGTATGCTTACATCGACCGCAAAAAGAAACTCCCCGTTACAACCCTGCTCCGCGCCATCGGATTCGAAAGCGACAAGGACATCCTTGAAATTTTCGACCTGGCACAGGAAGTAAAAGCAACTAAAGCAAATCTCAAGAAATTTGTCGACCGGCGCCTTGCGGCACGTGTAGTCCGTAGCTGGATAGAAGACTTTGTGGACGAAGATACAGGCGAAGTAGTTTCTATCGAACGCACCGAGGTGATCATCGACCGCGAAACAATACTTACTGCGGAGCATATTGACCAGATCATCGAGTCAGGTGTCGAGAATATCCTCATTCACAAAGAGGAGGTCGATAACATCGACTACTCGATTATTTTCAATACACTACAAAAAGACACCACCAATACCGAAAAAGAAGCTGTAGAATTTATCTATCGGCAGTTGCGCAACGCCGAGCCTCCCGATGAGGAAACAGCACGTGGTATTATCGATAGACTCTTTTTCTCCGACAAACGTTACGACCTGGGTGATGTTGGCCGCTACAGAATCAACAAAAAGCTGAATCTTAACGTGCCCATGGAAACCAAGGTACTTACCAAAGAAGACATCATCTCCATCATCGTTTACCTGATCGAAATGGTGAACGCCAAACGCGATATCGACGATATCGACCACCTGAGCAACCGCCGTGTACGTACTGTTGGCGAGCAGCTTTTTACACAATTTGGCGTAGGTCTGGCACGCATGTCTCGCACCATTCGTGAACGTATGAATGTGCGCGATAACGAGGTATTTACACCCACCGATCTGATCAACGCCAAAACGTTGTCATCGGTAATCAACTCATTTTTTGGTACCAATGCGCTTTCTCAATTTATGGATCAAACCAACCCGCTCTCCGAGCTCACCCACAAACGCAGGGTATCGGCACTGGGACCCGGCGGTTTGTCGCGCGAAAGAGCCGGCTTTGAGGTACGCGACGTGCATTATACCCACTACGGGCGCCTTTGCACCATCGAAACCCCTGAAGGACCAAACATTGGTTTGATTTCATCGCTTTGCGTGTTTGCTAAAATCAACAAACTTGGCTTTATCGAAACACCTTACAAGCGTGTGGATGCAGGCAGAGTGCAGATCGACGAAGAAGAAACCTATCTGAGCGCTGAAGAAGAGGAAAACAAAATTATCGCTCAGGCCAACTCACTGATCGACGAAAAGGGCAACTTTATCCGCGAAAAAGTGAAGGTTCGTTTCCAGGCCGACTATCCTATCGAAGAGCCTATCAATGTCGACTTTATCGATATGGCTCCTAACCAGATAGCCTCGGTAGCAGCATCGCTTATCCCCTTCCTCGAGCACGACGATGCCAACCGCGCTTTGATGGGATCGAACATGATGCGGCAGGCAGTGCCTTTGTTGCGCGCCGAAGCTCCCATCGTGGGAACCGGCATAGAAAAACCTGTAGCCCGCGACTCACGTGTGCTACTGACGGCCGAAGGCGACGGTATTGTAGAATACGTGGATGCCGACGAAATTACAATTCATTATACCCGCCTGGAGAATGAAAAGCTGGTAAGTTTTGATGATGACATGAAAACTTACACGCTTACCAAATTCCAGCGTACCAATCAGAATACTTCAATCAACCTGCGTCCTATCGTCAAAAAAGGACAAAAGGTTAACAAAGGACAGGCTCTTTGCGAAGGTTATGGAACGCAAAATGGCGAGCTGGCGCTGGGGCGCAATCTTATGGTGGCATTTATGCCGTGGAAAGGTTACAACTTTGAGGATGCTATTGTGATTTCCGAAAAGGTTGTAAAAGAAGACATCTTTACCTCAGTACACATCGAAGAGTTTGTGCTCGAAGTTCGCGACACCCGCCGTGGTGTGGAAGAACTTACCAACGACATCCCCAACGTAAGCTCCGATGCTACGAAAAACCTTGACGAAAATGGCTTGATCCGCATTGGCGCCGAAGTAAACGAAGGCGATATCCTTATCGGGAAAATTACACCAAAAGGAGAATCGGATCCCACACCCGAAGAAAAACTGCTGCGCGCCATCTTTGGCGACAAAGCCGGCGACGTGAAAGATGCTTCACTCAAAGCGCCACCTTCGATGCAGGGTGTGGTTATCCAAAAGAAACTCTTTTCACGCATCATCAAAGATCGCAAATCGAAAGGCAAAGAGAAAGACGAAATTGCCGAACTCGAAAAAGAGTTTACGAAAGACACTGCTGAGCTCAAGATTAAACTTGTCGATAAACTGATGATACTGGTCAGCGGCAAAGTTTCGCAAGGCGTTAACAACAACTTCAGAGAGGAAATCATTCCGCGCAAATCAAAGTTTACGCAGAAAATGTTGCAGGGCATCGATTACCTTACGGTGAATCCCAACCGCTGGACCACCGATAAAGACAAAAATGCACTTATCTCGCAGTTGATCAATAATTATGTGATCAAATACAAAGAGTTCCTCGGTATTTTCAACCGTAAGAAATTTGTAGCTACCGTTGGCGACGATCTGCCCCACGGCATTGTAAAAATGGCCAAAGTTTACGTTGCTAAAAAACGCAAGCTCAAAGTAGGCGATAAAATGGCCGGACGTCACGGTAACAAAGGTATCGTTGCCAAGATAGTACGCGAAGAAGATATGCCTTTCCTCAAAGACGGCACAGCCGTAGATATTGTACTCAACCCGCTGGGCGTGCCTTCCCGAATGAACCTTGGGCAGATATACGAAACCGTGCTGGGTTGGGCCGGCAAGAAGCTCGGATTAAATTTTGCTACACCTATCTTTGATGGCGCCGAAGTGGAAGAGATAAACCATTATCTCGAAAAAGCCGGTTTGCCCGAAAATGGCAAAACATTCCTTTACGACGGCGGCACCGGCGAACGGTTCCATCAGCCAGCCACCGTTGGTTACATCTATATGCTGAAGCTGCATCACATGGTCGACGACAAGATGCACGCCCGTTCCATCGGACCTTATTCGCTTATCACACAGCAACCTCTTGGAGGTAAAGCACAATTTGGTGGCCAGCGTTTTGGTGAGATGGAGGTGTGGGCACTTGAGGCCTATGGCGCTTCAAACATCCTACAAGAAATACTTACTGTAAAGTCAGACGACGTAATCGGAAGAGCCAAAGCCTACGAAGCAATCGTAAAAGGCGATCCGATGCCCAAACCAGGCATCCCCGAATCGTTCAACGTGCTTGTGCACGAACTTCGTGGCCTCGGTTTGAATATTTCGTTCGACTAACGATAAGACCAAAAACCTTCGGGTTTTCTTTAAAGATTTTGTTTTTAAATAATCATTCAAATACAACCCATAAATGGCTTTTAGAAGAGATAGTGTAATTGTTAAAAATGAATTTTCACAAATAACTATTAGCCTGGCCTCCCCGGAAACGATACTCGAGCGCTCGCATGGCGAAGTGCTCAAGCCCGAGACAATCAACTACCGTACTTACAAGCCAGAACGCGACGGCTTGTTTTGCGAGCGGATTTTCGGGCCTGTAAAAGACTGGGAGTGCCATTGCGGAAAATATAAACGTATCCGTTACAAAGGAATCGTTTGCGACCGTTGCGGCGTGGAAGTTACCGAGAAAAAGGTTCGCCGCGAACGCACCGGACATATTCAACTGGTGGTACCCGTTGCACATATCTGGTTCTTCCGTTCGTTGCCCAACAAAATTGGAGCACTGCTCGGACTTCAAACCAAAAAACTCGACACCATTATTTATTACGAGCGTTATGTGGTGATCAACCCTGGCATCAAAGCCGACGATGGCATTGCCTATCTCGACTTTCTTGCTGAGGAGGAGTATTTCGATATCATGGAAACTATTCCACCCGAAAACCAATACCTCGACGACAGCGATCCCAATAAATTTATTGCCAAGATGGGTGCTGAAGCATTGCACGATTTGCTGGCGCGCATCGATCTTGACGAGCTATCTTATGACCTGCGGCACAAAGCCAACACCGAAACTTCGCAGCAGCGTAAAGCCGATGCTTTAAAGCGCCTGCAAGTGGTAGAAGCTTTCAGAGATGCCCGCAACCGCATCGAAAACCGCCCCGAGTGGATGATTGTAAAAGTAGTGCCGGTAATTCCACCCGAACTGCGTCCATTGGTACCGCTCGATGGCGGACGCTTTGCCACCTCTGACCTGAACGACCTGTATCGACGTGTGATTATCCGCAACAACCGCCTCAAGCGATTGATAGAGATAAAAGCGCCCGATGTAATTATGCGCAACGAAAAGCGTATGCTTCAGGAAGCTGTAGATTCGTTGTTTGATAATTCGCGCAAAGCAAATGCTGTTAAAACTGAATCGAACCGCGCCCTTAAATCCCTTAGCGATAGCCTAAAAGGCAAGCAGGGACGTTTTCGTCAAAACCTGCTGGGCAAACGTGTCGACTATTCAGGTCGTTCGGTAATCGTAGTGGGTCCTGAACTCAAACTCAACGAATGTGGTTTGCCCAAAGGCATGGCTTCGGAGCTATTCAAGCCTTTTATCATCCGCAAGATGCTCGAACGCGGCATTGTGAAAACGGTAAAATCTGCTAAAAAGATTGTCGATCGCAAAGACCCTGTTGTTTGGGATATTCTTGAAAATATTCTGAAAGGACATCCTGTATTGCTCAACCGTGCGCCTACGTTGCACCGTTTGGGTATTCAGGCCTTCCAGCCCAAACTAATCGAAGGTAAAGCAATTCAGCTCCACCCGCTGGCATGTACGGCGTTCAACGCTGACTTCGACGGTGACCAAATGGCTGTGCACGTCCCGCTGGGAAATGCTGCCATTCTGGAAGCACAAATCCTGATGCTGGCTTCGCACAACATTCTTAATCCCGCCAACGGCGCCCCTATTACGGTGCCCTCGCAGGACATGGTACTCGGGCTTTACTACATTACTAAGTCGAGAAAGAGCACACCCGAGTTACCCATCAAAGGCGAAGGTTATAAATTTTATTCGCCCGAAGAAGTTATCATTGCTCACAATGAAGGAAAAGTCGATTTACATGCCATTATTCACGTACGCCTTCCTTACAAACAGGAAGATGGCTCTATAAAGCAAGTGCTCACCGAAACCAGTGTGGGACGTGTACTTTTTAACCGGTTGGTGCCCGAAGAATATGGATACATCAACCAACTGCTTACTAAGAAAGCGCTTCGCGATATCATTGGCGACATCCTGAAAAAAACCGATACTGCCACCACATCTAAATTCCTCGACGATATAAAAAATCTTGGATTTAAGATGGCTTTCCGCGGCGGGCTCTCCTTCAACCTGGGCGATGTTATCATTCCTGAAATTAAAGGAACGCTCATAGCTGAGGCCAATACCGAGGTGGACGAAGTGCTGCAGAACTATAGCAATGGTTTCATTACAAATAACGAACGTTACAACCAAATCATCGACATCTGGACTCATACCAACAGCAAACTCACACGTACGCTGATGGAACAACTCGCCCAGGATCAGCAGGGTTTTAACCCAGTGTATATGATGCTCGACTCCGGCGCGCGGGGCAGCAAGGAACAGATTCGTCAGCTGTCTGGAATGCGTGGTCTGATGGCCAAACCACAGAAATCAGGTGCGAGCGGTGGTGAAATCATCGAGAACCCGATTCTCGCCAACTTTAAAGAAGGCCTGACGGTACTCGAATATTTTATCTCTACGCACGGTGCTCGTAAGGGTTTGGCCGACACAGCGCTGAAAACCGCTGACGCCGGTTATCTTACCCGTCGTTTGGTGGATGTGGCTCAGGATGTTATTATTTCCGAAGAAGATTGCGGAACCTTGCGCGGACTGACTATTTCGACACTAAAGAAAAACGAAGAGGTAGTCGAGACCCTGTACGATCGTATTCTGGGACGTACCGCGCTCCACGATGTTTATCATCCACAAACCAACCAACTGATTATTTCTGCCGGCGAACAGCTCACCGAAGAGCTTAGCCTCCAGATAGAAGAGTCGCCCATCGAATCGCTTGAAATCAGATCGGTATTAACCTGCGAATCAAAGCAAGGTGTATGTACCAAATGTTATGGCCGAAATCTGGCTACCGGACGCATGGTTCAAAAAGGTGAGGCCGTGGGCGTTATAGCTGCACAGTCGATCGGTGAACCGGGAACACAGCTTACCCTGCGTACTTTCCACGTGGGTGGTGTAGCTGGCGGCAACATTTCGTCGCAATCGCGCATCGAAGCACGTTTCGACGGCATCCTGCAAATCGACGAGCTGAGAAGTGTACCTTACAAAAATTTCGAAGGCAAAGAATATCAGGTAGTCATAGGCCGCTCTGCTGAGATGCGGATTATCGACGAAACCAGAGGAATTTCTTTGGCTTCCCATAACATTCCTTACGGATCCAACCTGTTTTTCAAAGCTGGCGACAAAGTGAAAAAAGGTGATGTAATCTGCGTTTGGGACCCATACAATGCCGTAATCATTTCGGAACTCGGCGGAAAACTTGCTTTCAACAATGTGATCGAAAACAAAACTTTCCGTATTGAATCTGACGAACAAACCGGCTACTACGAAAAAGTTATCGTCGAATCGCGCCAGAAGATGAAAAACCCTTCTATCAGCGTAATGAACGATGAAAACGTTGAAGTTAAAGTTTACGACCTCCCGGTAGGAGCACACATTTCGGTTGATGATGGCCAGACAGTAAAACGCGGCGACGTGTTGGTGAAAATCCCACGTGCCATTGGCAAATCGGGCGACATCACCGGTGGTTTGCCACGTGTTACCGAGCTTTTCGAAGCACGAAATCCTTCCGATCCGGCCAGAGTATCGGAGATTGACGGTGTGGTATCTTTTGGCAAAAAACTCAAACGTGGCAATAAGGAGATTATCATCACCTCCAAAACCGGCGAAGAGAAAAGCTATCTTGTTCCCACTACAAAACAGATACTTGCACAGGAGAACGACTTTGTAAAAGCCGGCACGCCGCTCTCAGAAGGCGCTCTTACTCCAGCCGACATTCTGGCTATCAAAGGCCCGATGAAAGTGCAGGAGTATATCGTTACTGAGATTCAGGAAGTTTATCGTTTGCAGGGTGTTAAAATTAACGACAAACACTTTGAGGTTATCGTACGCCAGATGATGCGTAAAGTAGAGGTGGACGACCCGGGCGATACAAAATTCCTCGAAAACGAACTGGTGAACAAAATCGACTTCCAGGAAGAAAATGATTGGATATTTGGTAAAAAAGTAGTTGGCGATCCGGGCGATTCTACCATGTTCAAGTCGGGCCAAATCGTCTCTGCACGAAAGCTACGCGACGAAAACTCACAGCTCAAGCGTAAAGACAAACGTCTGGTTGAATCCCGCGATGCACAGACCTCTACCGCACGTCAGGTGCTGCAGGGAATCACCCGTGCCTCGCTGCAAACAGCAAGCTTCATTTCTGCCGCTTCCTTCCAGGAAACGACCAAAGTGCTCACCAACGCCGCTATCATGGCCAAAAGTGATACGCTTAACGGATTGAAAGAAAACGTGATCGTCGGACATAAGATTCCTGCCGGCACAGGGCTCAGAGAATATGAAGACCTGATTGTAGGCTCGAAAGAAGAGTACGAAACGCTGACTCATCCACGCTACGCAAAAACCGAACAGGCTGTGAAATAATTTTTAATGATCATAACAAAAAGGAAAAACCAGAAGTGTTCTACTTTTGGTTTTTCTTTTTTAATAAAAAACAAAATACTATGGATCAAAATAAACCTAACAAAGGACAAATCAACATCGATCTCCCCGAAGATATAGCCGAAGGCATCTATGCCAACCTGGCCATTATCCAGCATTCGCGCTCGGAGTTTGTTATAGATTTCATAAAAATGCTTCCGGGAATCCCCAAAGCAAAAGTAAAATCGCGCATCATCCTCACCCCGCAGCATGCCAAGCGACTGGCGAGAGCATTGCAGGAGAACATCAAGAAATTTGAGAGCATGCATGGCTCCATCAAAGAAGCCGATACCGACATGCCTTTCAACCTGGGCGGGCCTACTGCGCAAGCATGATGTAAGCGCTTTATTATACCAATGAGCGTATCGGAAAAGGATAGCTCAATAAGAACGGCACTGCATCACATTGCCGTTTTTGTTGTTTTAAAAAACAAATCTATTAGCTATACCGATGAAATCCGAACGTTCACCACGTTGGATTCCTGCGTGTTATTTTACAATCCATGTCCCATTAACATCTTTTAACCTTCAGCCAATAATTATAAAAAAAGGCTGGAGTTATCTTTGCCTACTACAAAAATTGACTATCAAATGATCGAAACAAGTATCAGAGAACTCAACGAAAAGATTCAACAGGAAAGCTCCTTTATCGACCTTATCAATTTGGAGCTCAGCAAGGTGATAATAGGCCAAAAGCACATGCTTGAGCGCCTGCTTATCGGGCTGCTTGCCGATGGACACATCCTGCTCGAAGGGGTACCCGGTCTGGCCAAGACGCTGGCAATAAAATCGCTGGCCGGTGCCATCGATGCAGGTTTTAGCCGTATACAGTTTACGCCCGACCTGCTGCCTGCCGACCTCATCGGCACACTAATCTACAGCCAGAAAAATGAAGAATTTGTAGTTCGTCAGGGGCCCATTTTCAGCAACTTTATCCTGGCCGATGAGATCAACCGCTCGCCTGCCAAAGTACAAAGCGCACTGCTCGAAGCTATGCAGGAGCGTCAGGTTACCATTGGCGACAGCACCTTCATGCTGCCCGAACCTTTCCTGGTATTGGCCACCCAAAACCCAATCGAACAAGAGGGCACCTATCCCCTACCCGAGGCACAGGTGGACAGGTTTATGCTCAAGGTGGTAATCTCGTATCCGCAAAAGGAAGAAGAGAAAATGATCCTGCGGCAAAACAACAGTCTGCACCGGGCTCCGCTCAACAAAGTGGTGAGTACCGAGAGCATTCTGCGTGCCCGTGCCGTGACGCGCGAAGTATATCTCGACGAAAAAATTGAAAACTACATCACCGACATCGTTTTTGCTACGCGCTATCCATCGCAATACAAACTCGAAAAATTCGATGGCATGATCAACTACGGCGCTTCTCCCCGTGCTTCGATAAATCTTGCGCTGGCTGCCAAAGCCCTTGCTTTTATCAAACGACGCGGCTATGTGATTCCCGAGGATATTCGCGCCATAGCGCACGACGTGCTGCGCCACCGCATTGGCCTAACCTACGAAGCCGAAGCCGAAAATATTACCTCCGAGGACATCATCAACGAAATCCTTAACACCATAGAGGTGCCGTAGTCGGTTGAGAAAAATCAGCAATCGAAGTTTACATTTTTTCCCGCCTATCATTTAAGACCAGGTTATGGACGCATCGGAGATATTCAAAAAAGTAAGAAAGATAGAGATAAAAACACGCGGATTGTCCAACCAGATATTTTCCGGACAATACCACAGTGCCTTTAAAGGGCGAGGTATGGCTTTCAGCGAGGTGCGCGAATATCAATACGGCGACGACATACGCAGCATCGACTGGAATGTGACGGCGCGTTTTAATCATCCTTTTATCAAGATTTTTGAAGAAGAACGCGAACTCACCGTTATGCTGCTCATCGACGTAAGCGGCTCCAATGAGTTTGGTACCCGCGGCATGCTCAAAGAAGACATGATCACTGAGATAGCTGCTGTTTTGGCCTTTTCGGCAATACAAAATAATGATAAAGTAGGGGTGATCTTTTTTAGTAATCAAATAGAGAAATTTATTCCACCCAAAAAGGGCAGCACCCACATCCTGCGCATCATCCGTGAGTTGGTAGATTTCAGAACTGAAAACCAGCAAACCAAAGTTTCGGAATCGCTGCGTTATCTTACTAATGCCATCAAAAAACGATGTACCGCTTTTGTGCTTTCCGACTTTATGGATAAAGGTTTTGATGAAGCACTGCAAATTGCAAACAACAAACACGACGTGATTGCAATTCGCGTATTTGATGAGCGCGAAACGGAGCTACCCGACATAGGATTGACAAAATTTAAAGATGCCGAGACCGGCAAAACCCGCTGGATTGACACTTCGAGCAGCTCGGTGCGCCGACAATACCGGCAATGGCATATCGAAAATGAAAAATACCTGCGCCGAGTGTTCTTGAAAAGCGGTGTAGATGTAGCGAATATCCGAACTGATCAGGATTACGTAAGGCAACTTCTCGGACTCTTCAAACGACGGGAAGCCCGAGCCTAAGCAACCAGTGGCATAGATATGATGAATAGAATGATGAACAGAAATATTAATAAAATACTACTGGCTTTGCTGCTGGTATTTCAGATGGCAGCGCAAGCTCAGCAGCCTGTGGCAAGCGCTTCACTGGATACCAACAGCATGCTCATCGGCGACCAGGTCGATTTCAACCTGCAGTTGCAGCTTCCGCAAAACACTCCTTTCCGGTGGCCTGTTTTTGCCGATACGCTCACCGCCGACATCGAGATTGTAAACCGCGGAACTGTCGACACAACGCGCATGGCCAACGGAATGCTGCGCATCGATCAAAAGCTGACCATCACCGCTTTCGACTCGGGATATTATGTGATTCCTCCTATTGGTTTTGCCGTGGGCGCTGAGTTGGATACCATGGCAGAAACGGAGCCTTTCCTGCTGACTGTTTTTACGGTGGCTGTAGATACTGAACAAGCTATCAAACCTATCAAAGGCCCCATTGGAGCGCCCCTGACTTTTGCAGAAATGTTCCCCTGGATTTTGCTGGTATTGGCCTTGCTGCTTATCACCGCTGGTCTTATTTATTTTAATAAAAAAAGAAAGAAAAAAGAACCTATTGTTCTGGCCCGCCCCAAACCAAAAGTCCCTCCCCACCGTTGGGCACTCGAGGAACTCGAAAAGCTGCGCAACGAAAAGCTATGGCAAAAAAGCCTGATTAAGCTATATCATTCGCGCCTTACGGATATTGTCAGACAGTACCTCGACGATCAATTTAATATTATGGCTCCCGAAATGACCTCTCAGGAGATAATGCAGGCAGCGTACTATATTAATTTTTCGGATAAAAATCTGCGCGAGCTACAGCAAATTCTCGAGCTGGCCGATCTGGTAAAATTCGCCAAATACACACCGGAACCCGGCGAACACACCCAAAGCATGCAGCAGGCAGCAGACTTTGTGAAGGATACCACGCCGGTATCCGGAAACAAATTAGAAAAGACGAATGGTTCAAACGAAAATACAAAGGAAATCACCGCAGAGGTAGATCCTGTAGTAACACGCAAATAAAGCTATGCTGAATAATATCGAATTTGCCAATCCTGAATATTTTTATCTTTTGCTGGTAATCCCGCTCATGGGGATTTGGTATTGGTACAAAACCCGCCGTAGCAAAGCAGAGATACAGATTTCGGGTACCAGCTTTTTTGCCCTGACACGGTGGTCGTGGAAGCAATGGTTGTATCACGCACTTTTTTTGCTTCGTATCCTCGCTGTTGCGTTGCTCATTGTGGCCATTGCCCGTCCTCAAAGCAGTTCGAGCACGCAGGATATCACCATCGAAGGCATCGACATCATGATAGCTATGGACATTTCGGGGAGTATGCTTGCCGAAGACCTGAAGCCCAACCGCATTGAAGCTGCTAAAAAAGTAGCCATCGACTTCATCAAAAACCGACCGAATGACCGAATGGGATTGGTAGTATTTGCCGGCGAAACTTTTACGCAAGTTCCTCTCACCACCGACCATCAGGTGCTTACAGAAATGTTTAGCCAGCTCAAGAGTGGAATGATTGAAGACGGAACAGCGCTGGGCGACGGACTGGCTACAGCCATCACACGACTGCGCGACAGCAAAGCCATCAGCAAAGTAATCATCCTGCTTACCGATGGTGTAAATAATATGGGAGCTGTTGACCCACTGTCTGCAGCCGAAATCGCCAAACTTTACGGCCTCCGCGTTTACACCGTTGGCATAGGAAGTATAGGTACGGCACCCTATCCCGTGCAAACACCTTTTGGGATGCGTTATCAAAACATGGAAGTGAAAATCGATGAGGAGCTGCTGAAGCAAATTGCTTCCATGACCAACGGGAAATATTTCAGGGCTACCAGCAATAGAACACTCGAAGACGTTTATCAGGAAATCGATCAGATGGAGAAATCCAAAATTGACGTCACTGAATTTCATAAAAAAACCGAAGAGTTCTATCCGCTGGCATTGCTGGCGCTCGTGCTTTTTGGTTTAGAGATTTTATTAAAAAATACATTGTTCAGAAGTACACCGTAATTGGTTTTAAATATTAGATAGCATTGATGGTAATTTAAAACCAATAGATTTTTCTCTGCCAGCTGGTGGATAACAATGACAAGTTCTTATAAATTACTGAAATACGATAGATTTCAAAGAAATCTGAACATCAAAAAATTGACAACTTGACAACTAAGAAAAGAATAAAGGCATGCAAATTTTAAAATTCGCCGAACCAGATTATTTCTATGCTTTGCTGCTCATCCCTTTGTTCATCATCCTTTTTGTGGTGATGCGCACCTGGAGAAGACGCGCCATGCGCCGTTTTGGTGAGCAGCCTTTGGTAAAGCGCCTGACGCCCAACATAAGCCGTAGCAGGCCGGTGCTGAAGTTTATCCTGCTTATCCTGGCGTTTGCTTTTATTGCCGTAGGCCTGGCCAATCTGCAGGTAGGCTCCAAACTCGAAACGGTGGAGCGCAAAGGAATCGACATCGTTATTGCCATCGACGTATCCAACAGCATGCTCGCCGAAGATATTAAGCCCAGCAGGTTGCTCAGCGCAAGGCAAGCCATTTCGCGACTACTTGATAAACTCAAAAACGACCGCATTGGAATCGTGGTTTTTGCCGGCAAGGCCTACACTCAACTACCCATCACCACCGACTATGCAGCTGCACGTCTTTTCCTTTCCACCATTAATACCGATATTGTACCCATACAAGGCACGGCCATCGCTGAAGCAATTAAACTCTCGGCTGAAGCTTTTGGCGAAAGCGAACATCAAAAAGCTATCATCATCATTACCGATGGCGAAGACCACGAGGGCGATGCTATCATAGCGGCCAAAAAGGTAGCCGAAAATGGCATCCTAGTTTACACCATCGGCATGGGCTTGCCCGAAGGAGCACCCATTCCGGTTTACGACCGGTATGGAAATCAAAGCGGATTTAGAAAAGACCGCAACAACAACACCGTCATTACGCGCCTCAACGAAGATATGCTGCGGCAAATTGCCGATGCCGGAAAAGGAGAATATGTTCGCGCCAATAATACGCAGGCAGGTTTGGATGTTATTTTTGATGAGATCAATAAATTAGAAAAAACCAAATTTGAGTCGCGTGTTTTCTCCGATTACGAAAACCGTTTCCAATATTTTCTTGCAGTTGCGTTAATATTGTTGCTAATAGAGTTCTCCGTTTTCGACCGGCGGGGAAGACGCTTTCGCAATGTCAACCTTTTTGGTGAGAAAAAATGAATGTAAGTAGTGGAAATTAAAAAAATGAAAAACAGACTTCACATCATACGAAACCTAATTATTGCGCTTACGCTAATAATGGCTTTTGGCCTGCAGGCAGAGGCGCAAAATGAAAATAAATTCATCCGGCGTGGCAATAACGCCTATGCTGATTTGGATTTTAAAAAAGCCGAAATCGATTTTCGCAAAGCACTCGAAAAAAACCAGAATTCCGCCAAAGGAGAGTTTAACCTTGGCACCTCCCTCTATCAGCAGGAAGACTACGAAGAGTCTCTAAAAATTTATGAGAAACTTGCCAGCAGCCTGCAAACCCCCGAAGCCAGAGCCGGAGCCTATCATAATTTGGGCAACTCGATGGTGCAGACACAGCAATACCAGCCTGCTATTGAGGCGTACAAAAATGCATTGCGCATCAACCCTGGCGATACCGACAGCAAATACAATCTTGAATACGCCCGCCAGATGTTGCAACAACAGCAGCAAGATCAGGATCAGAATCAGCAAAACGATCAGGACAAGAATGATGATCAGAAAAATGATCAGGATAAGCAGGACGATCAACAAAATCAGGATCAAGAGCAAAATGATCAACAGCAAAATGATCAGCAGCAGCAGGACCAACAGCAAAACCAGGGTGACCAGCAACAACAACAAGGACAACCGCAGCCCAAGCAAATCTCCAAAGAAGACGCCGAGCGGATGCTGCAAGCTTTAAAAGATAACGAAAAGAAGACCCTGGAAAAACTCAAGCTCGAGAAGCTCAAGTCGGCCAAGCGCGTGAAGTCAGAAAAAGATTGGTAGCACCCTATGTTTAGTAATGAGATGATGAATAAAACCAAAAGAAGTTTTGTTTCACAAAGCCGGATGGCAAAGACGATGCTATGGCTTTTTGCCGCCTGGCTGATGCTTGGCGCTGGCAGCGTGCGTGCCGACGAGGTGAAATTTACGGCCACTGCAAAACCTGTAGTTACTGCGGGCGAGCGCTTTCAGCTCAATTATAAAATCAATGCGGAAGGGGCAAATTTTCGTGGACCCAACATCACCGACTTTCAGATGCTCAGCGGCCCAAACACCTCCACCAGCAGCAGCGTGCAAATCGTCAACGGACAGGTGAGCCGCAAGAGCGAGTACGTTTTTTCGTACATCCTGCAAGCCGTTACCGATGGTACTTTTACTATTCCACCAGCCACTATTGTAGTAGATGGCAAAAGCTACACCTCCAACAGCATCCAGGTAAAGGTGACGAAAAATGCTGCTGCTCAGCAAGGCAGCGGTCAACAAAAAAGTGGAGAAGCTACTACCAGCACCGACGACCTTTTTCTGCGTGCGCAAATCAGCAACAGCACACCCTATCAGGGCGAGCAGGTAGTTATCACCTATAAACTTTACACCAGCCTTCCCATTTCCAACATCAATACCTCCGAAATAAACTCCTTTCCCGGCTTCTGGAGTAAAGACCTTTTTCAGAATATCAAAGAATATCCGCAAAGTCGCGAAGTAATCAACGGGCAGGAATTTGTAGTGGCAGAGGTAAAAAAACTCGCACTATTTCCCCAACGCAGCGGCCAGATAGTGATTGAGCCAGGCATGCTGGAATGCGTGGCACAGATACGCTCGGCCTCACGCCGCAACAGCTCCGATCCTTTCTTCGACAGCTTCTTCAACGATCCTTTTTTCAACAGTCGCTACCAAAATGTCGAAAAAAAGCTCACTTCCAACAGCCTGAAAATTGATGTTAAACCTTTACCCACACAAAACAAACCAGCTGATTTCAGCGGAGCTGTGGGCAGCTTCACTTTTGAGTCGGAGCTAACCAGCGGCGAAGTAAAAACCAACGAGCCCGTCACCCTGCGCTTTAAGCTCAAAGGCCGCGGCAACATCGAGCTCATCGATGCACCTAAGGTGGCCTTCCCGCCCGACTTTGAAGTTTACGATCCGGAAATCAGCAACAACATACAGGTAAACCTAAGCGGCGTTTCGGGCACGCGAACATTCGAATATCTTATCATCCCACGCAACCCCGGCAGTTACACCATCAAATCTGTACCTTTCTCCTACTTCGACGTGAGCAGCCAAAAGTACGTAAGCCTCAACACACCGCCCTACGATATCTCCGTGAGCAAAGGCGACGGTCAGACCACACAAATCAACTATCAGGGAGGCACCAACCAAACGGACATCCAATACATTGGCCGCGACATTCGCCACATTAAGCTACCACCCTACCAGCTGCGACCCATCGGCACTTATTTTTTCAGATCGTCCCTTTACAACCTGCTGATGCTGGCAATCGCTATTATCTCAATCGTCATCCTCATCGTGTGGCGCCGAACCGTTCGCCGACGTAGCGATGTGGCCATGATGCGCACCCGAAAAGCTACCAAAGTGTCGCGCCGCCGACTGAAGCTGGCAGCTACGTATCTGAAAGAGAAAAAAGAAATTGTTTTTTACAATGAAATCTCAAGAGCACTCTGGGGCTACATGAGCGATAAATTAAACATCCCCCCTGCCGAGCTATCGATGGACAACGTGCGCGAAATACTTAGCCGCCGCAACGTGAATCCCGAAATTGCCGATCAATTTATCGAAACCCTTAACAGCACGGAATACGCCCGCTTTGCCCCTGGCGAAAAATCGGAAGTGATGGACAAAGTTTATCACGAGGCGCTCGACGTGATTACCAAAATAGAACGAGAACTTAAATAACCGAAAAGAAAAATGAGAAAACTCCTTGTCATGCTTTTTTTGCTTAGCGCAACATTCGCGTGGGCCGATGACAACCAGCTTCTGATGGAAGAAGCCAACAATCTTTATAACCAAAACGATTATGAGCAGGCTGCAACACTTTATCAGAAAGTGATCGAAAATGGCTACGAGTCGTCCGAATTGTATTACAATTTGGGGAACACCTATTTTAAGCTTAACAGCATGCCGCAGGCTATCCTTTATTACGAAAAAGCCCTCAAGCTCGCACCCGCTGATGATAATATTTTGTTCAACCTCAGCATTGCCAACAACCGCATTGTCGACAAGATCGAAACTGTCCCTGAAGCATTTTACGCACGCTGGTGGAAAGATCTGGTGCATGCATTCTCGCTCGACTTATGGGGCTGGATGAGCCTGACAGCCTTTGCCCTAACCATTCTAATGCTGCTGATTTTTTTACTGTCGAATATCGTTTGGCTCAGAAAAACCAGCTTCTGGAGCGGTATCATCTTTCTTATCTTGTTTGGATTGTCGTTTCTGCTTGCCCAACAAAAACACACCTCTTTCAGCCGCGATCACCAGGCCATCGTTTTTACACCTACTGTCACCATAAAAAGTTCCCCAACGGAATCCAGCATCGATCTTTTTGTAATTCACGAAGGCACCAAAGTGCAGCTCACCGACCATGTGGGCGACTGGTACGAAATAACAATTGCCAACGGCAGTGTAGGGTGGCTCAAAGAAGAAGACATCAGGAAGATATAATGCAGTCCTCAGTCGGCAGTCTGCAGTAGCAGTTGAAAGGTGAAACCTTATTACCCTATTTTTTGCTATGACTCGGATTAATCAACCGATTGATCATACAACCACAAAAAAATCCTGCCCCGAAACCGGAGCAGGATTTTTCCTTTTATTAAAACACAATTTTTTTACAGACCAAGAGTTGAGCGAAGTGCTGCCGGTACTGCATTTTTGTTAAGCGTAAGATAAATGGTATTGAGACCAACGTAGGCTTCCGACAAATTGACGACTTTGTCGCCGGCTTCACAAGCCTTTTTTGCCTGAAAGTAAGTCTTTCCCTCTTCATCTTTTGCAATTCCAAAAATCAGGAGGTAATCCAGGCCTTTGGCAATAATATTTTTCTCAAAAGCCTTCTGACGCAGGTCAGCATCTATTCGTTTTTCGGCAGTAGGCTTTTCTTTGTCACCTTCCGAAACGATAGCCACCTGATCGCCAATCATGGCGTCTTTGTCCAGATTACCATACCAAAGAACGCTGTAATTATTTTCGATAGCATTATTTATTGTTTGGCTCAAATCGTTGAAGGCGACGTTATAAAATTTATAATCGCCCCAGTTTTGTGCCATCTGCAGATCGCATTTTGCGTTTTTATCGCTGCGCATATCAGAGGTTACCATAATGTAATCGTCAAAGTTGAGGCCTGAAGATTCGGCAAAACTCACCGGGGTGTGTTTCGTACCGTTGTAATCGAAGCTGATCTGGCTTTCGCCGATATAGCGCATCAGGGTGGTGTTGTATGTGTTTTGCCATCTTTCGGTAAACTCCCCTTTTTCTTTCTCCTGCACCATGCGCAGGGTGCCGCGCAAAATGGCATCCATCTCTGCGGTGTTGGGATCCATGAGATCTTGTTGCGGATACATGTAAGCGGTTTCAGGAACGAAACCATACACTTTGGCGAGTTTCATTACGTCGATGGCAGGCGACATTTCGTTTACCTTAATTTTACCATCCGTATCGAGGTAAGCCTGAGCTTTGAGCAGATAGGCATTGTGCACAAAATCTATTACCGAAATTTCGACTTCGGGTTTTCCGTTGCGCAGCCATTCGGCCTCAAGTAATGAAGTACCCGCATTACTCCAGCAGGAGCTTTGACGTTTGAGGGCTTTGGTATTGTTGGTCTTTACACTTTTGACGGATTTAAGCTCGACGTCGGTTTTCTGTGCTGTTGCACCAAATGTAGTCAAGCCAAAAGCAGCTATGAAGCACCAGGTGAGGAAATTAATTCTTTTCATATGCGATTTTCAATTTTTATTAATAATAACGTTAATTTCGGGTTTCAAAGAAAAGTAGGCAAATGTATTAAAAAGCTTTGTTAGCTTACAAATTCTGTGCTATAAATTTTGATTTATTAATAATGCTGAAAAATCAGGATTTGGTATGTGGAGGTGAAATTTGTGAAGAAAGCCAAAATAAATTCAAACAAAAATGGGTTCCCCATTGCTGAAACAGTACTTTTGTATTTTTCATTGGCGAACATACAAACGACTAAAAATGCCGTATGTAACAAGTATTACATACCTTTGTAGAGCTTGTTACAGGTTCTTTTTATTTAAAATGGATTTGAATTGGAGAAAAAGCATGGCTGGTTGGATTTTTTTTTCCAATTTTGTTGGTTCAAAAATTAAGGTTTTTTATGTGAAAACCGAACAAAAACGGACATAAAAAAAGGAGCCGATAACTGATTTCAGTTGGCCGCACACTGATTAGAAAGACGTCAAAATCAGGGCTGAAGCTACATTTGGAACTTTATTAATGCAATAAATATTGAAACAATACATACTAATCAAAATAACACAACATGAAAAGTAAACTTTTACCACTTAGTTTATTTACCCTCATTTTAGGACTAGCCACAATTATTCTGGCCGGCGGTCTCACTGGTGAGCCGGCAGTGCCACAGAGCGATACAACCCAGGCCACCAAAAATGCGGCAGACTATTTAAACAAGATTCGCCAAAATCAGGTAACACTTCGTGTGAACCCCAACGACGAGTTGCAAGCTCAAGCTACTGCCGATGCTATGATTGCACTCAAAGCAGGCAGCAATTTAAACCTGGATTGGAAAAGTATGGGTCCCGACAACGCTCCCGGTGTGGTACGAGCCATGCTTTTCGACAATAAAGCAAGCAACAATTCATTAATTTTGGCAAGCGTAGCCGGTGGAATATGGCGCACCACCAATCAGGGTGCTACCTGGACGAAACTCAATCAGGCCAACCAAAACCTGAAGGTTACCAGTATGGTGCAGGACAAAGACGGCAACATCTACGCCGGCACCGGAGATGCCTTTTGTACCGACAACGTGCAGTATTCACAGAACAACCTCTATTACAGCGGTATTGTCGGCACAGGCGTTTACAAATCGACTGACCAAAATAATTTTACACTGCTTCCGGCCACACAACCGCAAGTAACTCAGGACAACGATACCGTTGAATGGGCCTATGTTTACGACATGGGGTACGACGTAACGAACGACCGCATTTACACCGCCACCAATACTGGCTTATTTTACACCAACGACAAAGGTGAGAGCTGGCAAAAAGTAACCCGTCACGAAAGCGACTCCATTACCTATGGTGTAAATATTCATGTGGATACAACCAAAATGGTCAACAGTTGGTACATCGATGAGATTACCGGCAAGGTGGTAATTGAAGGCCTGCTGGAAACAATTATCGATACATTGCTTTACAACAAAACCGAAACAGCCCGCATCAACGCTGAAAAGACATTTGGCAAGGTAAAATGCGACGCTGTGGATGTAGGTCCAAACGGATCTCTTATCGCTTCTTTTGATAACATAGTGTATGTATCCGATGGCGGCGCCGATCCTGTGTTCCGCAACGTTTCGAGCAATCCCATGAACTTCGATATGTTCGAACAAGAAAACAAGAGTTACACATCAAAGCTTATTGTGATCGACACCAACAACCAGATGTACGAACGTGGTGCACTCAATTATAACATCCAAACTCCGTATGATAACGTAAAGGTACCCGTAAGCCCATATTCTACCAATGCCAACGGTCGCTCGCAGGTTGCCATCGCGCCCTCTGACGAAAATGTGATGTACGTCACCAGCACAGTGAGCAATGGATACATGGAGAACTTCTACGTCTCCACCGACAAAGGACTTACCTGGAAGTTGATCTTCCCAGGCGGCTCCAGCTCTACGATGAAAGTTTTTGACGGAACAGCATGCTACAACAGCGTTATCACAATATTCCCCAACGATCCTTACAAAGTGCTGCTGGGTGGCGACAACCTTTGGTACGGAAAGGAAACCCCTTATGGCGGTTTCTACGACTGGGGCGCTGGAGCTATCTCTTCGGGAGCTTTCCCGGGGTTCGACAACTATCTGCCCTATTATCATCACGATTATGTTTTCTTCCCAAACAGCAACTCCAAGTTTGCCATTGCAACCAATCAGGGCGTATCCTTTGGCAGCTTTAGTGCAAACGGTGTAGAATTCACCCAGATTATCCGTGGCCTTTCAACGGCGCAAGTTTATACGCTTGGCCTTTCGGGTCGTAAGCATACCTTCCTGGCCGGAATACAAGGCAACGGTGTACAATATGTAACCGGAACCGGCAATACTCCCGAAACCGGAGAGCGCGTTTATGGCGGGTTAGGAGTATCGGGCGGATCAGCCAAAGTTTCGCTTATTTATCCGGCAGCCTTTATGGTAAGTGATAACAATGGAAATATGGCTCGTACAGGCGACAAAGGCGAAAGTTTTTCACTGAACTTTTCACCTCCTACCACCAACCTTTTTATTTCACCTTTTGCCTTGTGGGAAAGTTTTGATGATTATGGTTCAAAATATTTCACAAAATTTATAGCCGACAAAACATACCACCAGGGCGAAACGATTTTAGTACGCAGTGTTAACAAAGGATTTGAAGGAGGAAAAGGTTATCCGTTTTACTCGACACTTGAACAGGATTCACTGGTTGCAGGCGATTCAATTATGGTTCAGGACATCGTGCAGTCCAAACTTTTCATTTCCAATCATACTGCTGTTTACATGACCAATGATTGGATCAAATTCGACAGCACCGTCACCTTTAATCCTGTTTACGATGGCCGCTACAACATGTGGAAAGTACTGCAAACCAGCGACAACTTCTCTAAGCCCTCGTGCATGGCACTATCGAGTGATGCCAATCATCTTTTTGTAGGCACCGAAAACGGACGCATCTATCGTGTATCAAATATTAAAGATGCTTACGATAAGCGCTCCGGCGACATCGACAGCCCCTTCTGCGTGCTGGCAGTGGCCGAAATAGAACCCTCTGAATTTAGCGGCCGCTACATAACCTCTTTATCTGTCGATCAGCAAAATCCACAACATATCCTCATTACTTTAGGCAACTATGGCAATGAAGATTATGTGTATCAATCGATGAACGCTCTGTCAAGCAACGGCTCTATGACTTTTACCAATATCACCGGCAACCTGCCCAAAGCTCCGGTTTATTCTTCTGTAATCGAAATGATAAATTCGCATGGGATTGTCGGAACTGAATTTGGCATTTACACCACCGAAGATCTCACCAGTGGAACGCCGGAATGGAGCTTTAACAGCAACGGAATAGGCAAAGCCATGGTAGTAAAACTTGAACAGCAGACTACCTATACAGATGAGTTTATCCTGCCAGGTCCTGACCCACTGGTTCCACCAGCAGTGTATCCTGCCATTAATAACTATGGCGACATCTACTGTGCAACCTTTGGACGTGGCGTTTTCCGCGACGATACCTATCATTATGTTGGTATTGATGATGATAAATATACAGATCCCGTTGCATCGGAAAATAATCTTACGATTTTCCCCAACCCCGTAATGAACGAGGCAAACATCAGCTACCAGCTCAGCCAACAGTCGGAAAATGTTACCGTTCAGGTATTCGACATCACCGGAAAGGTTGTAAGACAATTTGCACTGAGCAATCAAACCAGGGGCAACAACACTTTCAGCATCGACTGTAGCCAATTGACGAGCGGCATCTACATGGTCAGCGTGCATGCTCAGGGTCAGTCGTTCAACAGCAAATTCATTGTTAAGTAGTTTTGTTAAATCAATAAAAAGCATACAACATGAAAAAGATATTATTATTAGCATTTGCAATATTCTTTACCACTACGCTTCTTCAGGCACAGATGCGCGTGGATACTCCCGTAGCAGTAGCTCCTGCCGATGAAGCCGTAAAACAAATGCCCAATGTTATTCTCGACTGGACGGCAGTGGTAAACGCTACCAGCTATGAAATAGTAATAGCACTCGACGAAAACTTTACCGATGTGGTGGTGAATGAATTTACTCCCTACTCGGCATTTCAAACCTGCTGCCTGATGTTCCATACGCAGTATTTCTGGAGAGCACGCGCCATTGATGGCGAAGACGTTTCGGGATGGACTGAAACACGCAGCTTTACCACCTTCGATTTTTTCGAGCTGGACAAACCCGGTGATAATGCTACCGGTGAAAAAGCCAACGTAGCGCTAAAATGGAAAGAAAAAATGCCCGGAAACGCCAATAAACTGTCCGGCTTCACATATTATCAGATACAGGTAGACACCGTTCCTTTTAATGGCACCAGTCCGATATGGAACATCTTTGCACCACAAAAAGGCCAGAAAGAGTACCTGATAAAATATGTATACTACGGACAAAAACATTACTGGCGCATGCGTGCCGTTCACGATACCGATAGCTCGGAATGGACCGAAGTGCGCAGCTTCACAACCGATAATGCCATAGTTCTGAAAAAGCCCGACAATGGTGAAGTCAATTCAAGATTGAATCACGAACTACGTTGGACGGAGTTTAAAGGTACCCAAACCTACGATTATCAGATCCACATCAACGAGAACTGGACTAACGCGCTGATGTATTTCGTGGACTCCGTAAGAGTTCCGACACCACCGTTGAAATACGGCACTACCTATTACTGGCATGTACGCGGTCAGAATATTCGCGACACAAGCGGCTGGTCAGAAACACGAACATTTACGACCGCCTCAGCTGTAGATCTCAAATCCCCTGAAAATGGCATAGACAGCGTACCTACCAAACCTCAATTGAAATGGAGCCAGATAAAAGGTTCTACTTCCTACAGAATTGAATACAGTAAAGACGCTGATTTTTCTGATCCTTACCATACTTACAAGCCTACCAACGATAATGAGACGACACCTTACTATTACCTCATCGAAACATTGGAACACAACACAGAGTATTTCTGGCGGATTCGCGCTACCACTTCATATGACACAAGCGACTATAGCGAAGTGTTTTCGTTTACAACAGTTGACGCCACCGGCATCAACGATTATTTCAACAACACCAATGTAACAATGTATCCTAACCCGGCTACCGAAAGCACCACACTACAAATGATGGTTGATACACCTTCGGAAGCCACCTGGAGCATCACCGACCTTACCGGAAAAGTACTCCGCACGGAAGCCGTGAAGCTAAACACCGGAAATAATGCCGTTCGCATCGATCTGAAAAATATGGCACGAGGCGTTTATCTTCTTAATCTTACCAACCAAAAAAGCATCTACAACACCAAGCTGGTGATTAGATAATTTTGGCTGCTAAAAAAGGCTATTAAAAAAAGCCGCTTTCCCTGATGGAAAGCGGCTTTTTTTTAGACAGGATAAACTTTAGCTGCCCAGCGTAGCTACCATCACAGCTTTGATGGTATGCAAGCGATTTTCGGCCTCATCGAAAACGATCGACATATCCGACTCGAAAACTTCATCGGACACCTCCATCGAGTCGATTCCAAATTTCTGGAAAATTTCCTCACCCACTGCAGTTTTGCGATCGTGGAAAGCAGGCAGGCAGTGCATAAATTTCACAGCATTGTTACCTGTTTTCTTTACCATATCCATATTTATCTGATAAGGCTTCATGAGTTCGATGCGTGTTTTCCAGGCTTCTTCGGCCTCTCCCATCGACACCCAAACGTCTGTGTACAGAAAATCGACACCTTTCACACCTTCTTCTACATTGTCGGTAAGGGTGATTTTGGCGCCTGTGGTTTTTGCAATCTCGTTGCAGGTATCCACCAGTTTCTGATCGGGGAGGAACTGTTTGGGAGCTACGGCTCTAAAATCCATTCCCATTTTGGCAGCGCCCACCATCAGCGAGTTGCCCATGTTATTGCGTGCATCGCCCAGGTAAGCAAAAGAGATTTTGTGCAATGGTTTGTCCGAATGCTCTTGCATAGTGAGGAAGTCGGCCAGGATTTGGGTAGGATGGAATTCGTTGGTAAGGCCATTCCATACGGGCACGCCGGCATATTTCCCAAGCTCTTCCACGATCTCCTGACCATAGCCACGATACTCGATGCCATCGTACATGCGTCCAAGCACGCGGGCGGTATCTTTCATCGATTCTTTTTTACCAATCTGCGAACCGGAAGGGCCGATGTAGGTTACATGCGCTCCCTGATCCAGAGCAGCCACCTCAAAAGCACAGCGTGTTCGGGTGCTATCTTTTGCGAAAAGCAATACTACGTTTTTATCTTTCAGCCGCTTTTGCTCGGTTCCGGTATATTTTGCCTTTTTCAGGTCGGCGGCAAGGTCGAGCATAAATTTGATCTCCTGCGGAGTAAAATCCAGCAGCTTCAGGAAGTTTCGGTTTCTTAAATTAAAAGCCATAATGAATAAGATTTAAAGCGTTTTTATCAATAACTATTTTATAAATTCTTTTTATTAAGCCATTACCACCCGGGTGCCGCCATCGTCGATACCGATTCTGGTAGTTTGGGTAATGATGGCATCTTTGCCGCTATTTTCGACAAAATATATGGCTGCCCTGATTTTGGGTGCCATGCTGCCTTCGGCAAAATGTCCTTCGGCGAGATACTGTTTGGCTTCGGCGACGGTCATACGGTCGATTGCTTTTTCCTGCGGTGTGTTGTAATTAATACAAACTTTCGGAATATCGGTAAGGATAAAGAGCTTGTCGGCATTGATTTGTGCAGCCAGCATTGCTGAAGCCAGATCTTTATCAATCACGGCATCGATACCCTGCAGCAGGTTTTCTTTTTTGTAAAACACCGGAATACCGCCACCGCCTACAGCAACAACAATGATTCCTTCGCGTGCTAATTTCTCGACAGATTTAGTGTTGTAAACCTCCAATGGCTTGGGCGAAGCAACCACTTTGCGCCATCCCCTGTCCCGTGGATCCTTGGCAAACACCGACCCGTTGTCGGCAGTAATCCTGTCAGCTTCCTCTTTGGTATAATAGGGCCCGATGGGCTTGGTGGGATTGGTAAACGCAGGATCATCTTTGTTTACCAACACCTGCGTGATAATGGTAAGGATGTCGCGGTCGAGATTTTGCTGAAGCAGCAAATTGCGCATCTGCTGCTCAATAACATATCCGATAAAGCCTTGCGAGTAAGCCACACAAATATCAAGCGGCATCTCGGGCAAACCGTACAGTTTGTTGCCAGCGGCATTGTTCAACAGCAGGTTGCCTACCTGCGGACCGTTGCCATGGGTAATTACCATGTTGTAGTCGTTCTCGCGTATCAGCACCAGCAGCTTTTCGCTGGTTTCCAATGCATTTTGTTCCTGCTCCTCGATGGTGCCTTTTTGGTCGCCACGCAACAAAGCATTACCTCCCAAAGCTACTACTACCAATTTTTTCATGCGTGTTTTTTGATTTCGTTTTTAATAAATGAAAAGATCAAACGGCTGCTGCCAAATAATAAGTAATCAGCAACATGATGCCATAAAGTGCAGCAAAACTAAACATTAATAAACCAATTTCCGGCTATTGAAAAATATAGCCGGCTAACACTATTTTACAAATATTTTCTCGTGACTCCACTGTCACCTTCCGTTTTCACGAATATTTCAGATAAATTTTCCGTACGCGCCCGAAATCTCTATAGCTGATTTTTAAGAGAGAACGATACTTTTGGGATTTTAAGAATTACAGACGCAGCCTACGGTTCAAGGTCAAACTTTTTTTTCAGATAGAGCAATGACTCGTTTTTTAGAGCCATGTGCCGGAATTTCTCTTCAGAAGTTACCGGCGGTGCATCAGTGGCTGGCACTTCGGATACGATTACATCGAGCGTAACAAAGCGGTTGTTGAGCTGATCGCGCAAAAAAGGAACGATATCGTGCTTGTTCTCACCTATCTTACCCTGCTGAATGGGATTACTCACCTCAAAAGTTACAACGAAATTATCGGCAGATTCAGGCTCGGCAGCCAGCAATGTTGATCGTAAGTCTGGTTTGTCGTCCGAAATATTATTTATCATTTCGTGCCAGGCAGCCACCAACTCTTCTTTTTCAAATTTTGGAGCCAACCGAAATTCATCGGAGTCAAAGTCGAATTGCTGTTCTTCGTCTTCTTCCTCATCAACGGCTGGCTCAATATCATCTTTGATAGATATAGAGCCGGGGATAAAACCATTGGCTGGCATCTGACGTTTTGGTGGCGCTGCCTCAACCGTTTCCGGGATTTTCTGTTGAGCGGCAGCTGGTGCAGGTGGCTCAACCGGCCTGACCTGTGGCGTTGGTGTAGCTATCTTTTGTTCAGAAGCGACTACTGTTTTTTTTTCCACCGTACCAGGTGATGCTGCTCCGTCAGCAATGGTATCAGGCGCTGCCGCAACCATTGCCGGAGAGGCTATCTGCATCAGCGCAATCTCCAGATGCAATCGTTTGTTGTTGACGGTTTTGTAGTTAAAATCGGTTTTCTGAATGATGTTGAGAGCACGCAAAAGAAAAGCAGGATCGGTGGCAATGGCTTGTTCGCGGTAACGTGCTTTTGTTTTTTCGCCTACCTCAAGCAAACGGATCGTACGCTCATCCTGGCATATCAGCAGATCGCGCAGATGGCTGCCCAGCCCCGAAAGAAAATGCTGCCCGTCGAAACCCGAACCAATAATCTTATCCAGCACCAGCAAAGCGTCGTGCAATTGCCCGTGCATCAGTTGGCTGGTGATGGTAAAATAATAATCGTAATCGAGCACATTCAGACTTTCGACCACCATACTATATTTCAAATCCATTCCGGTAAAGCTTACCAACTGGTCGAAGATAGAGAGTGCATCGCGCAAAGCACCATCGGCTTTTTGGGCGATGATCTGCAACGCCTCATCTTCGGCCTGCACCTTTTCGCTATCAGCTACAAAACGCAGATGGCGAGCGATATCGCCTACAGAGATGCGTTTGAAATCATAAATCTGACAACGCGATAAAATGGTAGGGATAATTTTGTGGCGCTCAGTGGTGGCGAGGATAAATTTGGCGTAAGCCGGCGGCTCTTCCAGTGTTTTCAGGAATGCATTGAAAGCCTGAGAAGAAAGCATGTGCACCTCGTCGATGATGTAAATCTTGTATTTTCCATGATGTGGTGGTATGCGCACCTGATCGATTAAACTACGGATATCGGCCACCGAGTTGTTGGAAGCAGCATCAAGCTCATGAATATTAAAAGAGGTATTTTTATTAAAAGAAACACACGACTCACATTGGTTACATGGCTCGATGTCGTCGGTGAGATTTTCGCAGTTGATAGTTTTGGCCAAAATGCGTGCACAGGTAGTTTTGCCAATGCCACGGGGGCCGGTAAACAAAAACGACTGCGCCAACTGACCGTTGCGAATAGCGTTTTTGAGTGTTCGTGTTATGTGATCCTGCCCCACCATGGAGGCAAAAGTATCAGGCCGATACTTACGTGCTGAAACCAAAAAATTATCCATATTTATCTCCAAAAGATCAAAACCCAAAAGTAATGCTTTAATACGCTAAAGCTAACCAGTTTTTATTCACAATGCCAGCAAGAGCTATTGCTGCCTTCTGGTGGTTATTTGCTATTTTTGACGTCTGAAAAATCAAACCTACAGGTATGCTGCTAATTTACACGCCAAAAATCACCAAAAGGATCAACTACATTTTCAACTTGTTTTTTGAACAGTTGTTGGCAACTCCTTTTGAGCTAACCAGCAGTGCCGAGCGTTTCAAAGCCTGGACCGAAGCTAAGTTCAGCTATGCCTCCAATCCTTTTGGCCAGGAGTTGTTTTTCCAATCTGTTGATTTGCTTTTCAAAACCGGTATTGAAGGACAGGAATTAAATTATTTTCTTTTTGATAAAAATGCTGCTTTTTATCCGGTGTATCAAAAAAAATCGGCATTGCCGTTCGACCCTTTTGCAGCAGCCTTTTATCTGGTGACGCGCTACGAAGAATATTTGCCCTACATGCGCGACCGTTTTGGGCGTTTTGAGGCGGCAGAGAGCTTTGCCGGCCAAAAGGAGTTTTTGCGCAAGCCTGTGGTCAACATATGGGCACAAAAAATTAAAGCCATTTTAACCAAACGATTTCCGGAGCTGTCATTTGAAAAACGCCACTACGAATTTATTCCCACCATCGACATCGACTCGGCCTACGCCTATAAATATAAAGGAGCTGTGCGCACTGTCGGCGGTATCGTTTCGGCACTTTCCAGATTTGAGTTTCGGGAAATTATTGAACGCCTGCAGGTAATTCTTGGACTCCGCAAAGACCCCTTTGATACCTACACCTTTCAACTATGGCTTCAAAAGAGATATCAGCTTCAGCCAATCTATTTTATACTTCTGGCCGATTATGGCACGCTCGACAAAAATCTGCCGGTAACCAGCCGGCATTTTCAGGTGCTCATAAAGTCGCTTGCCGATTATGCACAGGTAGGAATCCATCCGTCGGTGGTGTCAGGTGAAAATTTTTCTAAACTAAAAATCGAGATCGACCGCCTCAACCGCATCCTGAATCGCGAGATCACCCAAAGCCGGCAGCATTTCCTCCGGCTCAACTTCCCGACTACCTATCGTAATCTCATCCAGCTCGACATTACCGACGATTACACCATGGGCTACGCCTCAGCGCCAGGCTTTCGCGCCGGCATCTGCGACCCTTTTTATTTTTATGATCTCGACATGGAGACAGTCACCAAACTGCTGATTCACCCTTTTCAGGTGATGGAAGGAACCCTCAAAGATTATATGTACAAAACACCGGAGCAGTCGCTGGACATTATTAAATTACTGATTGATGAGGTGAAGGCTGTGGATGGAACCTTCATCAGCTTGTGGCACAACGAATCGCTGAGCAATCAAAAGCGCTGGGAGGGCTGGCGATATGTGTATGAAGAAATGATTGCCTACGCGGTGCCGTAAGGGAAATTTGATGTTTGGAGTTAATTTGTCATTTACGCTTTGTAAATTGGAACTTTCGTTCCAGAGTTTTTAATTGTTCTGCCATCATCAAAGATACCCTTCATCAGCCATCGAAAGGTATTTATTATCGCCCAGAATGAGGTGGTCGAGCACCATTATTTGTAAATATTCCCCTGCCTTTTTGAGTTTCTGCGTCAGATCGAGATCATTTTTGCTGGGCTTGAGGCTGCCCGAGGGATGGTTGTGCGCCAGGATAATGTTGATGGCGTTGTTATTAATGGCTGTCCGGAACACACGCTTGGGGTCAACCACCGTCCCGGTTATTCCACCCTCGCTTATGTTTTCGACTTTCAGCACCTGGTTAGCCTGGTTGAGCATTACGATGGCAAACTGCTCATAGTCGATGTCGCCAATGTGCATCTGCAATACCTCGTAAGCATCGGCGCTGGAAGTGATCGTTTTTCGCTGCATAGCTTCGGCGCCCCTCCGGCGGCGACCCAGCTCCAATGCAGCTATCACAGTGATGGCTTTGGCATCACCAATACCTTTAAATTGTATTAGATCAGAAACTGTAAGCCTGGAGAGGCCTACAAGATTGTTGCTTACAGAGCTGAGGATTTGTTTGGCCAGATCGATGGCCGATTGTTTGGGCGTTCCCGATCGGATGAGAATGGCTAATAATTCGGCATCGGTGAGGGCTGCTTTGCCTTTGAGCAGGAGCTTTTCGCGCGGGCGGTCGCTTTCATCCCATTGGGTTATGGCGCTATGACCATTGTCGGATTCCATAATTTTCGGGTGTTACGATGGAAACGCGAATATACGAAAAAAGCCCCTTGCGCAAAGGCAGAGAGGCTATCATATTTTTTTCGAAAAAAACGACTACTTTCTACAAAGCAGCCATTTGCTTTGCAAGCTTCGACTTGAGGTTTGCAGCTTTGTTGCGATGAATGATCGTACGCTTAGCGTTTTTGTCGATAATCGAAACCAGCTTGGGATATTGTTCCTGTGCTGCTGCTTTGTCTTCCAGACTTCTGAATCTCTTAATCTGGTTACGCATCGTCTTTGCATAATAACTGTTACCGATTCTTTTTGCTCTGGTTGCTCTGATGCGTTTTAACGCCGATTTATGATTTGCCATTATCCAATAAATTTTTTATGCTTCAGTAAAATAATACAGCCCTAAATTTTAGGGCTGCAAAAGTACAAATATTTTTCAGCTACACAAATCTCTGAAGAATAATTCGCTATTATTTCTGGTATTTTTCTAACAAAGTCGGTAACTCTTTGCCGCCAAAGCCTTTTTCGAGGATAATACCATCGCCATCGATAAGAAAAGTTCCAGGCAGATTTCTTACGCCAAAGAAGCGCACATCGGCGTCTTTCCAGCTATCGAGCACATACACATGATTTTTGTAGGGAAAGTTATTAGCCTCGATGTATTCTTTCCAGGTGGCTTCTTCTTTGTCAAGACCAATCTGATAAACCTCGAAACCTTTGCCTCGGGTAAATTGCTTGTCGTGAAACTGATTGTAGGCATCCTTATAAAGTACGTTCTCAGTAACACAATGGCCGCATTTGGAGTTCCAAAGTACAAGCAGCACCATGTTGCCATGCAAATCCGAAAGTTTTTTAAAATTACCATCGGTGCCTACGGCTTCAAAATCACCAATGTCGTTGCCTATTTCGTTTCCGGTAACTACCTCACCGCCATTCTGCGCAACAGTTTGCAGCATCAGCATCGAGAACAATAAAATTCCTGTGGTTGTAAGTAATCGTTTCATAAATATTAACTTTTAGTTTTTAGTACATTTGTGGAACGCAAAAATAGAATTTTAGTTTATGATCGGAAAAATTAACATTCTCAATTAACTAAGTTTAACGGTTATGTTAACCCTTTGTAAACGGGTAACGACGGTATTTTCAGAAGATTTCATTTTCATAAATTTGCCATTTTCTTACATTTCATTTTTTATCAAAAGACAAAAAAAAAGTCATTATCGAGTGTTAATAGTTTGGCTTCTAATACAGAAGCAGTAGCTGCAATCCATAAATCGTTTTTACCCATGTTTGATTTAAAGCCCTGCCACCGCAGCCATTAAACCAAGCCACCCCCGCGTGCTTTTTTCAAACCTGCCAGAAAAGGCTTGTTCAGGAAGCTGGTTTCGTCGAGCTGGCACAAGTTGTCGAACATGGCTTTGTTTACCGTAAAGGCCATGATGTGGGGCGGTAGGAATTTGCGCATGGCCAGATCGGTGCTGCCGATGGTAGCCAGCGGATGCGTAGCTTCAGAAATATGGGGAAGTAATTCGGAGCAGCCTGAGCCAAACTGCACTTTCACCGGATCGGGCGTGGAAGGCGAGGCGAAGTAGTTGGCAGCCGTAATAAAAATACTGAGTTGATCAGCATTTACAAAAAAGGTAAAGGTTTTGGCGAAAGCCACTGCATCGGCGTGATACGGCCCCACGAAAAGAGAATCGTGCTCGGGCTGATAACGTTTTGCGTCATCGAACCACTCACCCATCAGTTGGTGGTTTGCTTTCAGGCCTTCGTCGTCGGCCAGAAAACTGATGTAGTTATCGCGGCTTTGCCCCTGCACACCAAAAAACCAGGTTCCACAACCGCCACAGCCAAAATTGGTGGCTGTCAGTCGAAGCGTTTTACCATTCATCCAATTTTTGTAATGGGCAAAAATGCATACCTGTGATTGTGCTTTCAGCTCCAGGACCTCGCCAAAAGGATTGTCGGAAGGAGCATCGTAAACTACCACCACAGGTTTGTTATAGTTCGTTTTTTCTATTAAATAATCTGGTGTAATATGTTTCATCAGTAACTAAAATTAAGATATAAACCAAAAGAAATAATGCTTCTCTGGGCGTCGGTACCATCACTGTTTTTGCTGTCGTTGAGTTTAATTTCTATAAAAACCAGGCTATCATCGGTAAAGGAATAACTTCCGCCTACATCTACATATCGGATGCTGTAATCGCCAACAGCCTGGTCGCTTTTAGGTTTCAGGAAGTTGAAGCCGGAATAGACCGACCACCTTTCGAGAAAGCGATACCGGGTATAAAATTCAATCCCATAGCCGTTAAAATAAACGCGATCCTCGTTGATTTCGTGTTTGGTGAATGAGCTGGCACTAACACTCACGTTGAGGCGCTGATTATCATATTTCACACCGGCAATCATCGATTCGTCGCCGAGGTGAGGTTCGGTCTTATCGGGCATTGCAATACCGTCGCGCACTTTGCTGTAGGCGCCGCCAAACCGGATGTTTTCCACAGGTTTTATTATTAATGAAACAGCATAGGCATCAGCATAGTTTTGGCTGTTTGGCGAAATTGATCTGTTTTGCACCTGAAGGCCAACGTTGAAATAATCGTGAATGAAACGATACTGAAAGGAGTTTGCGGGGCGTCCGGTGCCTGAAATGGAGCCATCCGTTCCGGCGGCAAAAGCCCCTGAAGCATCGCCGCCAAACGCATAAAAAGCATCGGTAAATTGAGCAATGTCGTAATAAACCGACCATTGTTTACCCCAGGTTAATTGACCAAATTTCGTATTGATTCCCACCCAGCCTATGCGCGACGTAAAAATGTTATCAATCTCACCAACGGCACCGCCCGGGTCAGCATTAAATACTACTTTTGTCTTGGTACCCACCATATTTACACCCACCTCCAATTGCCCGATGGCGTCGATGCCTTTGGTAATATTGGTATGGAGTTTCAAACCTAGCCTGCTCGACTGATCGCGGATACCAAACTCGCCTCCAAAGGAAGCGCCGGCTTTAAAACGCAGACTGCCATAAACATCTATTAAAGCATCAAGTTTTGAAGAAAAATTAGAGACACTTACCGTGCTGTCGATTGCCAGACTGGTTTGTGCTTTCACCGGATTTGCAAAGAGAATTAAAAATTGCGAAACCACAACAAGGAATAAAACGTCATACAAATTAGTACGGAAAAAAGTAATTTTCATCACCACTTTATAGTAATAAATCTTTAGTTATGATCAGGCTGTTTTGCCGCCCACACTTTCTCTCCATGAAGTTTACTTTACTTGATGGTCAGCTTGGTATTATAAGAATTGCTTTGCGAGGTGAGCCTGACAAAATAAACACCGCCGGGCAAACGTGACAAATCCGTAGCATGCACAATTTTCCCGTCAACCGGAGCTATCGCTTTCGTGTAAACTGCCCGGCCATAAATATCGTAAATGTCGAGGGCAAAACGTTCCGTTCCGGCATTTTCTAAAGTAATATTCACCAGGCCATTGGTTGGGTTTGGATAAAGATTCAAAACTCCCGGGCCGACGTTGAGATTTTTAATTGCAGTGACGTCAGTGATTGCTATGTCGTCGATTGCCAGGTCGCCACGCTGCCCACCAGCGGTAAAAACTCTGAAACGGAGACCTATCTTTTTGCCGTTGTATTCGGTCAGATCGGCCACTACATTTTTCCATTCGTCGCCCTGGTTGCCAATGATTGGCGGCATAATGTCGCGGTGAATGGTAGAACCATCGAAAAGATCCACATGCAGCCGGCCAATATCAGCCCCGTAGGCATGTACCCAAAAATCGAGCGCCGGACTCACGCCACCAGTAAGGTCGATGCATGGCGACATCATGATGGCTTCCTTATCAAAACAGATAACCGATGGCTCTGTGTAAAGATATATCCCTTCACTGGTACCAGTGGTATGATCGGCCGATGGGCCGGTATTGTACGTGCTGGTACTACCATGCCAGACGCGCCAGTCGACATCATCTTTTTCGAGATTGGGCAGGTTGATCCAGTTTTCTGCCAACTCGCAGTTGAGCAACTCGCAAAGGGGTGCAGGAATACAAGTTTCGAAATTATCGAAAGTCTGAATGTTACCTGGCAAGAAAAAAGCGCCTTCAATCACTTCAAGATTGGTGATGAGCAGGTCGTTATCAGGATTATTGTCGGGAGCATAGTCCACCCAGGTCTTGAGCACGTAATCGCCTATTTCGATAATGCTTACAGGATCGCTAAAGGTGAACAAAATTGTAGAGTCGGGTTGGATAGTTCCAAAATAGGTTTCCGTATAAATAACTCCTGCATCAAGCTGGTAGCCAAACTCAGGATTTGTGATCGGCTCGACGCCAAAATTTTTCATCTCTACCGTTACATCAAGCGCTTCCAATTCCATGCACGCCTGGAAAAGGCCCCAATCGACCGAAGGAGCAGCCGTAAGCCAGGCATCGCTCTGATGACATTGGAAAGTGCCGGGACTTTTCTTCACCGCATTGGTGCGCATGCTTTCGGCACCGGCAGTGGTACCGGCACTTACGGCGTACCAGTATGTGTTGGATGAATTGATGTTATCAACAATAAAAGAGTTGATGGTAGTGGTGGCGAAAGGCTCCATGTATTTTTCGCCCAGCTGGTAGATGGTATATTCTGTAGCTTCAGGCACCTCTGTCCAACTAAGATGCAGCGCATTGTCGCACGCCCAGTCGATGGTGAGGTTGCGTGGTGGCGTCATAATGGTAAAGGCTCCTTCTGTCTGCGAAACATATTCTCCGCGCGTAATGCGCATCCATACATTTCCGTTGGCAGCATTGGAAACTCCCCACCTAAAATGGCGATCCTTACCATTTATGTTTTCTTTCACCACTTCCCAGGTTTCCCCATTATCCATTGAAAGCTCAATACTGAAAGGCTCATCATCGCCCATGGCATCCCAGCGAATCAACTCTTCGGTGCCTGGCGCCAGTTGTTCTCCTCCAACCGGAAAAGTCAAAACAACAGCTTCAGGGATAAATTCGTAAACGATATAATATTTCTGTGGACCCTGCGGCACACTGGTTCCTTCCACAGAGAGACTGTAAGTTCCGGCTGCAGGCATATCCAGGCTAACCTGTTCCATATTGTTGCGATCGTCGATGCCACGAATGGCAGGCTTGTTAAGGCTATCAGGATCCGGAAAATGATTGAGCACCCAGGGTTGCCAAACATTATTATCGGGATCGGTCACCGTGATGTCGAGATTGTTGACCAACGCCACGTTGGCATTGACAGATGCCTGATAATCCGTCCAATAAACCATCACACGCATCTGAGCTGTATTTTCCGGTACTTCAAAAGTATGGATGAATGTTTGTCCGGTTTCGATGGTTGCTGAGTCGTAGCGGTTTTCTTCGAGTACCTTCGCGGCACGCAGCGCATTGATGCGCCCCCATCCAAATCGAAAGTCGGGGCCTGCATTTCCCAGGTCTTCAGCTGTATTCAGCACCACCGCTTTGAGCAGCCCGCCCGTAGGGTCGGAGCCACCGTTAAGTTGACGATAGGCGTCGAAGAGCTGCGTCATTACACCGGCCAAACCAGGACACGACATGGAAGTGCCGGTTTTAAAACCATAGCCATTGTCGGGCAGGGTGCTGTAAACGTCAGTCCCCTTAGCGGAAATATCGGGTTTGATGCGTCCGTCGTGAGCAGGACCACGGCTGCTCGAGTTGGAAAGACCATCTGTCTCGTTCAGGTTGGCTACTGTTATCACATTTTTCCCCACCTTGTGGCCACCGGTAATGTTTCCCCATCCGGGGCCTGCGCCATAGCCGCAATTGCTGGTGCCGTCGTTTCCCGCCGAAAACACATGCACCAGGGCAGGATAAATATTGAGCTGGACGTCGAGCATCCGCGCAAGCGAAGTATAGCCGGCATTGCAACCATTGCTATAGGATGTGGAAGTAACACGTATCTCGTTACTAAAATAGTGAGAAGGTATCTGTGTAAACCCGGGATATTGAGGCGCAGCACTATAAATATAAAGCGTTGCACCAAAAGCGTTGCCTCTCGCCAGCGGATTGATGTTGCCGGCAGCAGCAATGATCCCTGCGCAGTGATCGCCATGATCTCCACCGTAATAGCCTACGTACTGAGCGGCGATTCGTCCCGCAAAATCGATGTGCGGCCCGACATCACCGTCGTCCTGAAGCATCACATTTACACCTGTACCATCATAATGACGGCCAGCTGACATGCCAGTGGCGATGGCGTTGCCACGATGCAGGGTGCGTCCGGTAAAGTTTTCAGGTTCAGGATCGGGATACATCGGCTCCAGATAAACCACAAAAGGCAACGAAGCAAGATTTTGTATCTGATCGATATCGGCTGTCACACTGAAAAACTCATTCCCTTCAGCCGGAGCGCTCACTTCTACATTTTGTGACAACAGCGCACGATAAGCGGCTTCAGCATCAACATCGGGGAAGATACTCACAAGCAACCCGATTTTTCCGTTGGCACGAAGCGCATGGTCGGGATAGCTTTCGGAGTAAAGCATCGGCGCCAGTTTTATGTCCGGCGTTATGTCGATGATGCTGCGCAGCGAAAAAGCTTCGGCATCCACCCGGCTAAAGTCATTGCGAAAAGCAGCAAAATATCCCTTCTCAGGAATGTAATCGAGCAAACGGATACCTGCTTCAACCAATTCGCGCCGCTGATCGGCAGTAGGAATTTGACTGAACTGAACGATTTTATAAAAACTTCCGTTAAAGGTTTGTTCGCCGGCAATATTGGCTGTAGCCAAATAATGGTTTGCATTGGCTTGTGGCTCAATAGTCAGGTTTTTAAAATGCAGTCCGGCAGATGCAGCCGGCTGTGCCAGCAAAGCAAAGCTGGCAGATAAAAAAATTGCCGTCAAAAGAAGCGGCAACAGTGTAGTACGTAGTAGTTTCATAGTAATCGTCTTTTGCGTTGATAGAATTTGTAATTGCAAATAAAGTAAAAATAAAATTCAGGAACAAGGTAAGCGGCTAACCGCCCTATGGTTTTCTGTAATTTTGCCAAAATACGACAAGCTAAGGAAACTTAGTAAATACTGAGATTTAATTAGAGAATAATAGAAAAACCAACCATGACCAAAGGAAAAGATGCTAAACCCCATATCGGGATTTTCGGACGGCGCAACAACGGCAAGAGCTCCATCATCAATGCGCTGGCGGGGCAGGAAGTGGCCATTGTAAGCGATACGCCCGGCACCACTACCGATCCGGTGAGAAAGTCGATTGAGATTCCCGGCATTGGCGCCTCTGTATTGGTCGATACTGCCGGCATCGACGACAGAGGCGACCTGGGCAACAAACGTATTGCCCGCACCCGTGCCGTCATCAAAACCATCGATTTAGCGATCCTTGTCATTACCAACAACATGTTTGGCGAGTACGAAAAAGATTTGATTGAGGAATTCAAATCTTTCGACATTCCTTTTTTCATCCTCCACAACAAAAGTGATCTCGAGTCCCTTTCGGAAATAGCACGCGAAAAGATTACGGCTACCGAGCCTTACACTATTGTCGACTTTAGCGCCGTACAAACCGATGCCCTGCCTGAAGTGGTAAAGGCCATGCAACGGCTGGTGCCGGAATCAGCATACAAAACCAAGTCGATGCTTGGCGATCTGCTTGCTCCTGATGATGTGGTGCTGTTGGTAACGCCCATCGACAGCGAGGCACCCGTCGGTCGGATAATTTTGCCGCAGATGCAAGCCGTGCGAGACATTCTCGATAATTATGCCGTGGCCATTCTCCTTCGGGAAAACCAGTTGGCGCATTATCTGAAACGCGCCAAACCACAGCCAACGCTCGTCATCACCGACAGCCAGGCATTTGGCATGGTAAGCAAGATTATCCCGCGCAGCATTCCGCTCACCAGCTTCAGCATCATGCTGGCGCATCACAAGGGCGACTTCGGCAATTATCTGAAAGGTACTCCCAAAATTGGCGACTTGAAGGATGGCGACCGGGTGTTGATTCTTGAATCGTGTACGCATCATGTTTCCTGCGACGACATCGGAAGGGTAAAAATCCCCAACTGGATGAGAAAAGAAACTGGGAAAAAGCTCGAATTCGACGTCGTTGCAGGCCTCGACAATCTGCCGCACGACATCCTTGACTATGCGCTGGTGGTGCAATGCGGCGGTTGCATGATCACCCGCAAGCAAATCGCCAGCCGCCTGCGACCTGCCGTGGAAGCAGGCATACCGGTAACCAATTATGGCATGACCATCGCATGGCTGCACGGAATTTACGAGCGCTCCGTTGCTCCCTTTTTAGAAATTTATAAAGCATAATCGCCTCTGCTGACCACCAGCAGAAAGGATTTTATTGAAGAACCATGACATTAGATAATTTTAATAACGATAATCTCTCCCGGCTTTTGATGAGCCAGGGTGCCGAACTGGAAGAATTGTACCGGTGTGCACAGCAAGTAAAAGAGCAGGCTGTTGGCAACAAAGTTTACTACCGCGGCCTGATCGAATATTCGAATCGCTGCACGAAAAACTGCTTGTACTGTGGCGTTCGCTGTGGCAATAAAAACGTAAAACGTTACACCCTCACCGATGATGAAGTGCTGGAAGCTGCTATGCTGGCGCATCGCAACGGTTTTGGCTCGTTGGTTATTCAGTCCGGCGAACGCAGCGACAAAATGTTTGTAGAAAAAATTGCTTTTTTGCTTTCGCAGATAAGCAGCGCGACACATGGCGAACTCCACGTAACGCTGTCGCTGGGCGAGCAAACTGCAGAAACATTAAATCTCTGGCGTCGCAACGGAGCGCATCGTTATCTTTTGCGCATCGAAACGTCCAACCGCGAGCTCTACCAAAAGATGCATCCCAACGATTCGCTGCACAGCTTCGACAACCGTCTTGGTGCACTGAAACTTTTGCAGGATTGTGATTACCAAACCGGCACCGGCGTGATGATCGGACTTCCTTTTCAAACCATCAGCCATCTTGCCGACGACCTGCTTTTTATCCGGAACAACAACATCGACATGGTAGGAATGGGACCCTACATCGAACATGAGGAAACCCCATTGTATAAATATCGTCACCTGCTGCTGCCTGCTGACGAGCGCTTTGAGCTGTCGATGAAAATGGTGGCACTGCTGCGCATCATGATGCCCGACATCAACATTGCCGCTACCACCGCCATGCAAACGCTGCATCCCAAAGGCCGGGAAAAGGCACTCACCGTGGGCGCCAATGTGATCATGCCCAACATTACGCCACTCAAATACCGCGAAGGTTATCAGCTTTACGCAAATAAACCCAACCTGCACGAAGAGACCGAAAATCATCTGGCCGACCTTAAAGTTTCCATCGAAAGCGCCGGCTGCCGGGTAGCAATGGCCGAGTGGGGCGACCCGCTACATTATTTCAACCGGCAACAGAATGAGAGAGAGGAGTGATGTTTTTTAATAAATCCAAATCGCAATAAAACAAGTTCCAAATAAATAAACACTGTTCGGAGCTAAAAAGCTAGGGTTGCGCCGGAAGGTATTTTCGTATTTTTGTATTTATGAGAGAAGGCGGAAAAGAGAGAAGATTTATCGATATGCCCGAATATCCCGGAGGCAAAAAAGCCTTCCGGGAGTTCATACAAAAGCATCTTCAATATCCGGCACAGGCGCTGGAAAATAAGATAGAGGGCAGGGTTTACGTGCGGTTCAGGGTGGATGGCAATGGCAAGGTAGTTTTTGCCGAGGTAACGCGTAGCATCGGCTATGGATGCGATGAAGAAGCGCTGCGGCTGGTGAATTTGCTGAAATATGGCAAAGCCAAGAACCGCGGACTTCGCGTTACGGCTACCATCCGCACACAGATCGCCTTTAAACTTCCGATGCAATCCGGCATCACCTATTCCTACACCAAAAAAACAAAAGAGGAGCCATCAACGCCTAAGCCACCTGCCAGCACCGGCTATGGCTACACCATCAATTTTTAAAAACTCTTGTTTTCCTGTTTGATAAATCAAAAAAACCGAATTGCCTGAGGCAGTCCGGTTTTTTTAAATAAATAAATTCCTTGATAACCAAGGCCACTGAAAAACCTGCCAGCGCGCCCTGCGCCCTGCGCCTCGCGTTTGTATTTTACTCCAGTCTTAGTTTTCGTAAAGCTCCTGTTTCGGGATCGAAGGTGGCGTCGAATGGCTGAGCGGGCAAGTAGCGGATGGCGCCAAATTGTGTGATGGTCATCGGCTGATAAAAAAGTTCGTCCTGATTATAAACCACTTTCACCCAGGCAGCGCCGGGCACGCGATACGCGAGGCGGTTGGCGACGGGAGCATCGGCAAACTTCGCGGTCTGCTGACCCGCCTCGCCGGCAGTGAGCTGCAACTCGACAGGCGTTCCTGCGGAGCCACGCACACTTCCGATGCCTGCCTGTTCCGAAAATTTGAACAATGCAGTATTGCCTCCGCCCGATGGCGTATAGTAAAAAGTGTGATGCTCCATGCGTTCGATGGTTTTCCCACGGAAAAGGTCGAGATATTCATTTTCGAGTTTTTGCAGACTGGCATCCATGTATTTGAGTGCGTCGGCCTGATAGGCTGTTTCATGAAATCCCACCAGCAGGTTGAGCCGTGAGGTACGGATGTCTTCAATTTTTTGCAGCGCCTCCAGTGCCATTTCTTCTGTGGATTTATCGGAAGCTCTGATTCGGTAAAAATTTCGTTGCGCTACGGCTGTATCAACTGTTACACGCCGCACGATGGTGTCGACGGTAGAATTGACTTTCCTGACGGGCTGAAAAATCTGTTGCATCCCGACGCCATCTTCGGCCTCAAGCCAAATCACCTGTCGGTCCAAATGGGTAGCTGCAGGGGTAAGCGAACCGGAAGTGCCCGCCGCCAAAAGAAAACCTTGTGCATCAATTTCAAGCTGCAGGGGCTTGTAATCTTTGGCATCGCGACTGGCGGGTTCGACAAAATATATGTGTGCCGGATCGGGTTCAGCGATGGAGTTGACTGCCACATCCTGCAAATAATAATTTTCGACGTCGTAATTGATCGGATCATTGATACCCAGAAAACGGGCATATTCGCTGTAAGGACCTTTATATTTATTGGCCACACGCACCACCACATCAACTTTGAGCACGGTGCGGGGCAGCACGTACATGGCGCCGTTGCGCGTTGGGGTACCACTAAATTCACCAACATGAAAAACATTTATCTGGCCGATGGCTGCTGCATTGAGCATCCCCAGGATTATCATAAGAAGAAAAATATTCTTTTTCATAATGAAATTATAAACTGATAAAGCGCAAAAGTAAATAATCCCGCAGGATAAACGGAAGCCGAAACGACATCAACACAAATATCAGCGTAAGCAAAGCTTTGGTGTATTAAATACATCGTGTATCTGTAAATTCCTAAGATATTAATAGCGCTCGAAATCCTTATCCAATTCATCATCGTCGAGGCGGAGGTTGACGCCTCTTTTTTGGCTGCTTTCGATGGTAAGCGGATGATTTGGCCGCGGGTAGTGACTATCGTATCTTTGAAAATCCTGTTCGTACAGATGCTGTTGGCGGTATTCTTTTCCGGTTTTAAAAAAGCTCATGATGTCTTTCATCTTCTGCGCCTGGCTGGCAAGTTCTTCGCTGTTGGTGGCCATCTCTTCGGCAGCGGCAGCATTTTGCTGTATCACCTGATTAAACTGCTGAACCGAATCATTCACCAATGAGGCTCCCGAATCCTGCTCCAGGCTCGAAACGGTAATCTGTTGCACAAGGCGAAGGGTTTCGTCAATCCGTGGCATAATTTCGCCAAAGAGCTGCTGCGAATGTTCGGCAAGTTTCACTCCGGCTCCCGACACACGGTTGATCTCCGTGGCTGCTTTCTGGCTGCGCTCGGCAAGTCTTTTCACCTCGTCGGCCACCACTGCAAAGCCGCGTCCCTGCTCTCCGGCACGCGCTGCTTCAACGGCTGCGTTCAACGAGAGGATGTTTGTTTGATAGGCAATATCGCCAATGATGGTGATGCGCTCTGCAATTTCGCGAATCGCCTGCGCCAATTGATACACAGTCTCGGAGCCCTGTTTCATTTTTCCGGTAGCCACATCCGCAATCTGCTCGGTGCGCTGGGCATTAGAAGTGTTGTGGGAAATGCTGGCCGACATCTGTTGCATCGATGCCGAAATCTGTTCTGCCGACGAAGCCTGGCGTGTACTGCCGTGCGATACGCTTTGCGAGGTCAGACTCATCTGATTGCTGGCTTCGGCAATGTATCCGGCAGCAGCCTGCACCGAGACGATCACCTCGCTAAGTTTGTCTTTCATCTGCCGAAGCGTTTCGGCCAGCTCGCCAAGCTCATCTTTCTGATCGATGTCGATATTGGCCAGCAGATTACCATCAGCAATTTCTCGCGCAAAAGCGACACCTTTTTGCAGAGAGCGGGTGATGTTGCGCGATATCTGCCATCCAAGCAACATGCTGACAATAATAGCGCCCAGAAGTCCGATAAAAAGTATGCGCAGCGACGACTGCGATTTGACGATGGTTTTGCTGGTAAAATCGAGCGACTCACGAAGGCTGCTGGCGGCCAGGTCGCTGAAAGCTGTTTCCAGTTCGGTACCGATATTAGTAACCTTAACATTGGATTTTTGCAACTGGTTGTAATTTTCTACAAAATCACTGGTAACATCGTGATAGCGCTGTGACGAGTTGCGAATATTTCCGAGCAGGAGCACACTTTGATTATCCTTTGTACGCGCTTCGAGGCTGGTGATCAACTGGTCGATTTCTTCGAAATGTTTATTAAAACCTGCCATCTGCGAAAGCGTTAGCTTTGCCTGTGCTTTAAAGTTTTCGATGCGCATTTGGTTGGCACGATTGATTAAGCTGTTGATGAGAACAATGTTGTCGAGCTGGCGATGCTGCGTATTGCGATTATCGATTTGTCTGGCCATAATTGCCTGTTGATTTCCGGCATAGCTGTGGCAGTTGTCGAAAAGAGTGGCGGATGCTCCATCCATCAGGCTTCGGTCGATGAGCAGCTTTTCGCTTTGCAGTTTCATATCCTGCATCAGCGCCTCAAATTCGGGCAATGAATTTCTAACTTTATTAAGTTGCTCAACAAAACCCGACGACAAGCCATAGCCGCTGTATTGTTGATCAGCATTGTGAAGCACATCTTCAACCTGCCTGATGAGGACAGCCGCTATTTCGAGCAGGCGCGGATCGTTGGTCAGGGCAAAGGTGTTGAGATTATTGGTAATCTTCATGGCCTGCCGCTCCAGGCTGTTGGCGATGATCACCTGTGGAAGGCTTCGCTCGGCAATCCGTTTGGAATCTTTTTCGATTTTGCGAAACTCGAGCAATGAGGTAGCTCCCACCGTGACTAAAATAATGATGATGATGCCGAAACCAACGCCCAGTTTTGCTGAGAGTTTAAGGTCTTTCCATGCCATAGTTGCCTCCTGTTATTCTTTTGTTTTTGTTTGATCTGATGAGGATATATTTTCGGTTTGTGACTGTATGTTTTCGTTCATGCTGATGATTTCATCAGTCGAAAAAACATGGTCAACATTTAAAATTATAATAAAATCTTCTTCTGTTTTCATCACTCCGGCCACTACCTCCGAAGGATATCGGCTGCCGAAGGTGGGAGCCTTTTTAATTTGATCATCAGGATGTCTTACCACATCCAGCACGGCATCGACGATGGCACCAATCTGCAGCGTTTCGTTTTCAGAAAAAACTTTCAGCACGAGTATGCAGGTACGCGGGCCATACGCAGCAGCTTTCATCCCAAACTTCTCACGCGTATCAATTACCGGCAACACATCACCACGCAAATTAATCACGCCTTTCATAAAGGAAGGTGTCCGCGGGATTTCGGTGATTTTTTGCATCTCCAGTATTTTAATGACGCTGCTAACATGGATAGCGAAGGTTTCGTTTGCCAACTGAAAAGTCAGATACGACGGATCACTGCTATTGTAGTAAATGCTCATTTAACAGTTATTGATTTTACGGGCAAAAATCGCGAAATTATTTCATTTGTATCCAATACCAGCGCCACTGTCCCATCGCCCATCACTGTAGCTCCCGATATAAACTTCTGTCGGCGGTAGGTGCGCCCCAGCGACTTAAGTACTGCTTGCACCTCCCCTATTACATTATCAACTATCAACCCCGCCTTCTGCTGGCCGTAGCGAACCGTTACCATTTCACAACGTTCAGGCGCCGGACTTTCGATCCCAAAATGTTTGCGCAGTAAGAGAAAAGGTATTTGCTCACCCTCAATCACCAACACGTTGTCGAAGGCATTGCTCAGCATTTGCGTTTGCACCGAATGTATCTGCTGCACCACATTGATAGGAATGATGTAACTCACCTCCCCTATTTGCACGTGCATGCCGTCGATGATGCTCAGGGTAAGCGGCACCACCAGAGTGATGCGGGTTCCGGTGCCGGGCTGTGAATCTATCCGGATTTCACCACGCAGACCGGCAATACGCTGCTGCACCACGTCCATACCCACTCCACGACCAGATACATCAGTCACAGTTTTAGCAGTAGTAAGACCCGGAGAAAAGATAAGCTGAAGTTTCTCCTCATGTGTCAATTTAGCTTCGGCTGGTATCACTTTTCGCTCGATGGCTTTGCGCATCAGCGCTTCAGCATCGACGCCTGCACCATCGTCGTTTATTTCGATATGGATGGTATTTCCCACATGGAGCGCCCGCAGATGGATGGTGCCGGTTTCGGATTTCCCATTGCGCACTCGCTCTTCCGGGCTTTCGATGCCATGATCGATGCAGTTGCGGATGATGTGCATCAACGGATCGGTGATATTTTCCACCATCGTTTTATCGAGCTCAATGTTTTGTCCTTCCACCACCAGCTCCGTTTTTTTATTAAGATCATCGGAAAGGTCGCGTACAAGCCGCTGAAAACGCGTGGAAATGCTGCTAAATGGAACCAGGGAAATGCTAAAAGCAGCTTCGCGAAGCTGTTTGGAAAGTGTAGAAAGGTTTTCGGTAAGGATGGTCAAATCATCGTCCTTGTGCTGCTCAGCGTAACGATTAAGCTGTGCCTGCAGCGTTACCAGCTCGCTCACCAAATTCATCAGCGAATCAATCTTGGGCGTTGCAACACGAATACTCGAAAACTTTTCATCGGCGATGATTGCAGAATTGTTGTCGGGCAGCGGCTTCGTTTCCTCATCACCTTTTTCGGCTGACGGGCTTACTGCTGGCGCCGGCTGATCTGAAACATCGCTGCTGTAAACAATTTTATGTAGCTCGACTAAATCAGCTTGTTTTTTTTCAATCCACAGCTTATCGAGATATTCGAGAAAGCTACTGTCGTCGAAAAGATCACCATCACCGATCTTCTCCACCTCGATGTGCGAATCGTCTTCAACAAAAATAAAAACATCATTCAGCTCTTCTTTGGATAGCCGTGTGGCAATAAATATTTCCCACCAGACATAACATTTTTCGGTGTCGATTTCTGATAAATCCGGCACCTCCTCGGTGTGTGGAATGGTTACAGTATTGCCATAGGTATGCAATTCGTCGATAAGATAGAGCGGATTGCTGCCATTGCGAAACAAATCGGGCTGCGGCTTGAAAAGAATGCGCCAGGTTACGATGGGTTTAGAATCATTCAGCGCTGCTTTGCCTATCTCTGCTGCACTCTCTTTATCGAATGGCTCCACCTGCTGCTGTACAAAAACCCTTATGTCGGCAGTGAATTGTTGATGTTTTAAAGTGCTTTGCTCGTCGAGGTCGTCGCCATATTTTATTAAAATCTTTAAATGGTCAATGGCCTTCAGGGTGATGTCGAGCAATGGCTTGGTAACGGCGATGTCGCCGCTGCGAACAAAATCGTAGATAGTTTCCAGGTCGTGGGTAAACTCGCTGATTTTATGATAACCAAACATGCCACCACTGCCTTTGAGGGTGTGCATAGCTCTGAACACCGCCTCTATCTGCTGTGTGTCGCCGGCATTTTTTTCGAGAAGCAAAACGGCGTTTTCCAGGTCATTGATCAACTCATAAGCTTCCTCGGTAAACTTCTGCTTCAACACCACCATGTCGATAGCAAATTTGTCGTTCGGGAAATTTTTAGCCTGGCTCATAAAATTTGAAGGAATTATTAATGAATAACGCGACGAATGATTGCCATAAGTTTTTCGGGGGTGAAGGGTTTTACCAGCCAGCCGGTAGCTCCGGCGCGTTTGGCTTCCATTTTTTGTTCAAACTGCGATTCGGTGGTAAGCACCAGAATGGGCAAATACTTGTACAAGGAACTGTTACGCAGTTTTTGTATCAATGCAATTCCATTCATGCGCGGCATGTGCAGGTCGGTAATAAGCAAATCCACGGGAGTCCCTTCAAAATATTTCAACGACTCCTCACCGTCAGCGGCTTTGAGCACCGTGTACCCGTTTTGCTGCAGGATGCATCCCACGGCTTCGCGAACACTTTCCGAGTCATCAACAAAAACAACAGTACGTTTCTCCTGGCTCATACTTATGATTTATCTAAAAATTAAACTCAAAACCAGCTCTCCTGAAAAGCTCTTCCTTTTCTTCGCCCAATAATATTGTTGCATTCAATTCTTTTCCCTGCTTCGATAGTGTCCGCTGAAGCGCAATCAGCAACTGATAAAAGGGCAGATCCATCTCGTCCGTTTCATCTATCAACAAACGAACCTCCTGAACGGCATCGAGATGTTGCAACAACTGCTGCTGCAGATCTGCGGCGTGATCGATAGTAAGGGTGCCGCCGAGAGCCACTGAAAGATACTGCTCCTGATCTCCCTCTCTTTCCATCCGAATATGAGCCTGATTTATCACATTCATTGTATACTAACGCTTTCGGTTATTAATATTACCTAACAAACTACCGGCAGAAAAGTAAGCATCTGGCGGCAGAAAAATAAACATTTTTGTAGTTCTGACTGACATTTTTCTGTTTTACTTCCCATCGTCATTATGGATTGATGGTGCTTTTGGCGGCGTCGGGCAGAGGCTCATCACCAAGTGTAGAATAACGAAGGTAATCGGTTTCAGGAATTTTCAGGGTATAGGTTCGCCCGCTTTGGTTGGGCAATTTATCCTTGCGAATCCATGGATTAAAGATCCGGAGGGTTTTATAACTTATCCCGTATTGTTGTGCAAAAATCACCAGATCGTTCACCGAATGGTTTACCACAATATCGCGGGTAGGCACCTGGGGATAAAGCTCTTCAAATTTCACATGAAAACCATAGGTGGTGGGATTGGCAAAAATAGTTTTCACGGCCAGTATCCGATAAACGTACCGGTTGGTTTCTTCGGGCATTTGCAGATCGTAGTAAGAAGAAACATGCTGCCGCTTCAGCAAATCACTGATGCGTCTGGGGCCGGCATTAAAAGCGGCAGCCACCAGCGTCCAATCCCCAAAAGTTTCATAAGCATCCAAAAAATAACGGCATGCAGCTTCGGTAGCTTTTTCCACGTGATAGCGTTCGTCGATGTGGTCGTTTACCTCCAGGTTGTAGTCGCGGGCAGTGCCTTTTAGGAATTGCCAAAAGCCTGAAGCTCCGGCCGGCGAGGTCACATTTTCGAGCCCACTCTCGATGAGTGCTATAAATTTGAAATCTTCCGGGATGTTATGCTTTGCCAGAATCGGTTCGATGACCGGAAACCAGCGGTGCGCCTTCTTCATCAGCATAAGCGTGGAAGAATGAAAATAAGTGTTGACGATGAGTTCCCGTTCAAAGCCTTCACGAACATAAAAGGTGTCGAGGGGCACGCTTTCGCCGGCAAAATAAGCTGTTACAGGAATTTTCACACTCATGGCTGGCACCAACGTTTTCCGAACTACTTCTTTTACCTCCGGCTCTTCCTCTGGCACAGGTGGCAGCTCAGCCACATAAACCATTGCAGGCGGTGGCGGCTGCGACGGCATCACAACCTGCCGAACAGGAGTGGTGAATAATTGATATGCAATGGCCAACACAGCCAGCAGCAGCGCTAACCAGGAAATATATTTTAGCATGAAGTTGATTCGATGAAGATTAATACTTTTTAAAACCCTGAATCACAAACAAAAAAGCACCTGCACAATCTCTGATGCAATCTGGTTACGGACAAAAGTCGTACTATTTTGATAGATGCCATACAGCAGGCTTTAAAAAAATGTTTGTTTTTGAACCCGAAAATGGAAATTATTCAACAACATATCGATCAGATTAACAGCCTTTGTTTTTCCAACAAAGTGAAAAAGCTTTTTGCTTTTGGTTCGGCCAATTTTCCAGCGTCACGACATTCGGTAAAAGCCAACAAAAAAGTCCAATCAGTAAATTTTGTTAAAAAACGCATCTTGCATTTAGCTTGTTTTAAATCCGCAAAGTTTGGTCAGATAGCCACCTACTGAGCAGCCACAGATAATAATATTTGATATTGGCTGGTTTTAGTATGAAACTGCGGTGCGCGCTATGGCGAAAAGTAATAATTTTGCTGCCACATCAGAATAAAACTTTAATAATCTACACGCATGAATTTACACGAATACCAAGGCAAATCCATTTTACAATCTTACGGAGTAGCCGTCCCCGAAGGCATCGTTGCCGACTCACCCGAAGCAGCGATAGAAGCTGCCAAAACCCTACAAGAGAAAACCGGCACCACCATGTGGGTGGTCAAAGCACAGGTACATGCCGGTGGGCGTGGCAAAGGCGGTGGCGTCAAGCTGGCTAAATCCCTTGACGAGGTAAAGGAGCTGGCCGATAAAATTATCGGGATGCATCTGGTGACACCGCAAACCTCGGCGCAAGGCAAGCTGGTGAGCAAAGTCCTGATTCAGCAGGACATCTACTTCCCCGGTGAAGCCGAAATTCAGGAATATTACATGAGTGTGCTGCTCAACCGCAAAACGGGACGTAATATGCTGATGTACTCGCCACGTGGCGGCATGGACATCGAGAAGGTGGCCGAAGAAACTCCCGATCAGATTTTTACCGAAGAAATCGATCCGTGCATGGGGCTGCAATCCTATCAGGCACGCCGCATCGCTTTCAATCTTGGATTGAGCGGTAACTCATTCAAAAATATGGTGAAATTTGCAACAGCATTGTACAAAGCTTATGTGGGCAGCGATGCTTCGCTGTTCGAGATCAACCCGGTGTTACGTACTTCCGATGAAAGAATTTTTGCTGTCGACGCCAAGGTTTCCATCGATAACAACGCTTTGTTCCGCCATCCTGACATCGCACACATGCGCGACCTCGCCGAAGAAGACCCCATGGAGGTAGAAGCCAGCCGATACGATCTGAACTATGTAAAACTTAATGGCAACGTGGGATGTATGGTCAATGGCGCCGGCCTGGCCATGGCCACCATGGATATGATAAAAATGTCGGGCGGCGATCCGGCCAACTTTCTCGACGTAGGAGGCTCAGCCAACGCCAAGCGCGTAGAAGAAGGCTTTCGCATCATCCTTAAAGATGAGAACGTGAAAGCTATTCTTGTAAACATTTTCGGCGGCATCGTACGCTGCGACCGCGTGGCACAGGGAATCGTTGATGCTTATAAAAACATTGGCAATATCAAAGTGCCTATCATCGTGCGTCTGCAAGGCACCAACGCCATCGAAGGCAAAGAACTCATCGACCAGTCGGGACTGAAAGTTCATTCTGCCATCGCACTCGATGACGCCGCACAACTCATTAACGAGCTGTTGGCCTAAAGAATAGCCACTATAAAGCACAACCTTCACAGATGCCGGCTATGCATCTGTGAAGGTTGTGTATTAAAACGCAATTCCCGAATGTAGATCGGGATAAGTACAATAATGAAAGAATTTGCCGTCGCTGATAATCACCAAATCCTTACTTTTGCCACTCAAAAAATCCGTAATCCATATGAAAGATACAGCATTAACCAAAATCCATGAATCTCTGGGAGCCAAGATGGTTCCTTTTGCAGGCTACAACATGCCTATTCAGTACGAAGGTGTAAACGCCGAACACGAAACCGTGCGCACCAGCGTAGGAGTATTTGATGTTTCGCACATGGGCGAAATATGGGTGAAAGGCCCCAAAGCCGTTGAGCTGCTGCAGCGCATCACCACCAATGACATAACGAAACTCGAAGATGGCCACGCGCAATATTCTTGCTTTCCAAACAGCCAGGGCGGTATCGTCGACGACCTGATCGTGTATCGTTTCGATGCCGAAAACTACCTCCTGGTGGTGAATGCATCCAACATCGAAAAAGACTGGAAATGGATGAACGAGCACAACACCAATGGCGCCACTCTTTACGATGCATCCGACGAAACTTCGCTATTTGCCATTCAGGGCCCCAAAGCCATGGCCACACTACAAAAACTTACCGACACCGACCTTAGCACTATCGGCTTCTACAACTTCCGCCGTGCCGCAGTTGCAGGCGTACCCGACGTCATCATTTCAGCTACCGGCTACACAGGTGAGAAAAATAGTTTTGAGATTTATTTTGGTAATGACGATGCCGAAAAACTTTGGAAGGCGCTCTTTGAGGCCGGCGAAGAATTTGGCATCAAACCCATTGGACTGGGTGCACGCGACACACTGCGTCTCGAAATGGGTTTTTGCCTTTACGGCAACGACATCGGAGAGACTACTTCACCCATCGAAGCCGGTATGGGATGGATCACTAAATTTGTTGACAACAAGCCTTTCATCTTTCGCGAATATCACGAGAAGATCAAAAAAGAAGGCCCAAAACGCAGACTGCGTGGTTTCGAGATGATCGACAAAGGCATCCCGCGGCAGCACTACGAAATCTGCGACGAGAAAGGAAACGTAATTGGCGAAGTAACTTCCGGAACCATGGCTCCTTCACTCAAGAAGCCCGTTGGCCTGGGTTACATCGACAGCGAGCATGCCGGTTTTGACAATGAAATCTTCATCAGCATAAGGGGCAAACTTCTGCGCGCCAAAATCGTAAAGGTGCCTTTTTATAAGGGATAAAAAACTCCACCAGCAAGGATGGTACTGCCAAAGCAGGCCATCCTTTCTTTTTTTAATAATTACATAATGAGTTTTAATGTAGACGTTTGTTTTACGCCTGCGGAGGCCGAACACCTCACCATCAGCAACAACACTGCAATAGTGGTGGTGGATATTTTGCGTGCCACCACCGCGATGGTTTCTGCGCTCGAACATGGCGCCAGATCGGTGATTCCCGTTTTGTCGATAGAGAAAGCAATGGAGCTAAAAAAAATCGGTTTCCCGGTTGCTGCCGAGCGCGATGGTGTAATGCTAAGCTTTGCCAACTTTGGCAACTCTGCCTTTGCCTTTCAAAAGGGAGAAGTGAAAAATCAAAAACTCGTTTTCACCACCACCAACGGCACCTTAGCCATCGAAACCGCCTGCCGCAAAAGCCAGACGGTTTTAGTAGGCGCTTTCTCCAATATCAGCGCACTTGCCCAACGGATCGCTAAGCAGGAGAGTGATGTGCTAATATTGTGCGCCGGCTGGAAAAACACGTTTGGCCTCGAAGACACCATCTTTGCCGGCGCCTTCATCGAAAAGCTGCTGGAGCAAAAGGAATACAAAATTACCAACGACTCAGCCTACGCCGCCATCGACCTCTGGAACATCGCCAAAACCGACGTGATGCAATACATCGAAAAGGCCGCCCACCGTCAGCGCCTGCATGTGCTGGGTGTGGATGACGTGCTGGAGTTTTCCTTTCGTAACGATACTTCTGCTGTGGTGCCCATGATGCGCGATGGCGAATTGGTGGACGTAAACCAGAATTCGTAACAAAATTATTAACCCATTTTTATGTCGGATAATAAAAACCAACGGATACATTTCATCGCCATCGGTGGCGCAGTGATGCACAACATGGCCATTGCCCTTCACAACAAAGGGCACAGGGTAAGCGGCTCCGACGATGAGATTTTCGAACCCGCCCGATCCAATCTTGCCAGCCACGGATTATTGCCCAAAAAGCAAGGTTGGTTTGCCGAAAAAATTACACACGACATCGATGCAGTGATTCTGGGCATGCACGCCAAAAAAGGCAATCCTGAGCTTGAAAAAGCCACCGCTTTGGAATTGAAAATTTATTCCTTTCCGGAATATCTCTACGAACATTCCAAACAAAAAACCCGTGTGGTCATCGCTGGAAGTCACGGCAAAACCACCATTACTTCTATGGTGATGCATGTGCTGCAACACGTCGGTAAGGATTTCGATTATCTGGTAGGCGCCAAAGTAGAAGGTTTTGATGTGATGGTAAAACTCACCGACGCTCCAATCATGGTCATCGAAGGCGACGAATACCTCACCTCGCCCACCGATCCGCGTCCTAAGTTTTTGCATTACAAACCCAATATCACGCTGATAAGCGGCATTGCCTGGGATCATATCAACGTTTTCCCGGAGTACGAAGGCTATAAAAAACAGTTCGACCTCTTGATTGACGATACCGATCCCGGGGGAACCTTAATCTATTGCAAGGATGATAACGAACTTGCGGATGTGGTGGATGCAAGGAAAGCAGCTGTGCCGGCTACTACAGAGTCCTATCATCTTCCTGATTTTAAGATTGTGGATGGGAAAACCTACCTTACTCCCAAATGCCATTCGGAAATAGCCTTGGATGTTTTTGGAAACCATAACCTGCAAAACCTTGAAGGAGCCCGACTGATTTGTCAAAACCTGGGTGTAGATGCACACGATTTTTATAAGGCTATTTCAACCTTTAAAGGTGCGGCAAAGCGGCTCGAGAAAATAGGCGAATCGGATGGTTGTATCGTTTATAAAGATTTTGCCCATGCACCTTCCAAACTCAAAGCTACGGTACATGCCGTTCGGACACAATATCCCGATCACAGGCTAATTGCAGTGATGGAGCTGCACACCTTTAGCAGCCTCAGCCAAAGCTTTCTGCACCATTACCGGGGTAGTTTGCAGCCTGCAGATGTGGCCGTAGTATTTTACAGCAGTCATGCGCTGCACCTAAAAAAGTTGCCCGAGCTAAGTTCCGAAGCCGTGAAACAGGGTTTCTGCCAGGAGAACTTAAATGTATTGACTGATACTGATGAGCTGGCCGACTTCCTAAAAAAACAAAACTACAATAAGACCGTGCTTTTGCTGATGAGCTCGGGGAATTTCGGCGGACTGCCACTCGAGGATATTGTAGCAGAAATATGCGCGGAATAAATTATAAATTTGCACTTTTATTATGAAAGCAATAAAACAAGGCTGGAACAAGGCATTTTTTCTTTTGACACTCGGCTGTCTTTTAGTGTTGGTGCTGGCCATTTTTTCGGGCCCGCAACAAGGCTGGACTTATTTTTTCAATTCGGATGCGCTCTATCTACCCACACTTTACCATAGCTTATTTATTGATGGCCATAGCCTCAGCCTTTGGGCTTTAAACCCTTCGATACTATTTATTCCTGATGTGGTGGTGTTTTTCATCCTTCGCATTGTAAGCGGCGATGCAGTATGGTCGATGTTTTTATTTGGGATTGTGCAAAACTGGATTATCCTGTTTGGGATGGTTTTAATCTTCAAGCAAATTTTTAAAAAAGAACAATGGTTTTTGGCAACTTTCGCAGCTTTGATGGTGCTTCTGTACTTTTTGGATGCCGTGGTCGCAAACAGCTTTTGGTATGCTAATTTGACCTTGAGCAGTACGGTGCATTTTGGTGTTTTTACGATGACCATCCTCACCATTGGCATGAGCCTGCTTTATTTAAATAAGCCAAAAACCAGCACATTGGTATTCCTCTTTGTGCTTTCCATACTCAGCATATTATCCGACCGGCTCTATATTCTCATGTATTCGATTCCGGTGGTAATCGTTACCTTGTTTATGGCCGTGAGGTATCGAAAACGGACAGCAATCCTCCTCCTGGCCTCGGCATTGATTTCGCTTCTGCTGGGGATGTGGCTACTTGGTGTGATCGAAAGAACCTGGCTGCACGTCCTGCATCTACCCAAAATCACCAACTTCGACAAAATCGGGGAATCCTTTTTTATTTTGATGGACTTGATGAAGGAGCGTTTTTTGCGATGGATTGTTTTTTCGTTTATTATCATTGCGGCACTTACATCTTATATCCTGCAAGTATTTATTGCTATTAAGCTGATTGTGAAAAACCAATGCGATTCGCCCCTGGCCTTTTACCTCCTTTTCTCAATCATCTTTATTCCCGCCGTCTTCCTTATGCCTGTGTTTACGGGAACCTTTACCGGCCTGGCCACCATGCGGTACAACTTTGGCGCAATGTTTATGGTTATTCTTAATCTCGGATTTTTATTGGGCTATTTTCTGGAAAAGAAAGCGTACAAAACCCGACTTGTCTTTGGTGCCAAAGCCATTTCTGTTGTCCTGCTGCTAACAATGTTTACCATTGGGATTTCAAAAATATCCTCGGAGGGTCTGCATCGTTTTTTCAATTATTATCCTGACTTTGTGCGCGAGCTCGACGAAATTGCTGAGGAAGAAAATTTGCAATACGGGCTTGCCACGTTTTGGTATGCCAAGCCCATCACGGTTTTTTCGCGTCAGGGACTTAAAGTTTATCATGCTCACGACGGGCTTGTTCCTTATTTCCACGCTACCTCGCTCCAAAATTATATCCACCCGGACCATGTTTTTAATTTTGCGGTAATGAGCACCATAAAGAATAAAGATGCCTGGAAAGAATTTTTAGATCCTGAGGCGGAAATTAAAATGGTGAGTAATGGCAAGACGGAGGTAATGATCTTGCCGCCCTTCAAATTTCGACGGACGTATGGCTATGATTCACGCCCCTACTTTATTGATGCTCAGGATTGAAAAAACGCCTTGGAAAGAACAGTTGCAGGAATTTTTGCTTTCGCAAAATTATGCCAGCAGCAATCTTTTGACGATGAGCTCCGGCGTTTTGATGGGATAGATATGCACGCGATGGCTGACCGGATTATTGGTACTACAAGAAAATAAGCACATTATCAGAGGATTTTAAAATGCCATGTATTGATCGCCATTTTATAAAATATGGATTTTGTAAAGTGAAAGATAAGACCTTTGGCGCGACGAAACACGACTAACAATAGATGATCATCCAACCCAAAATAAAAGGCTATGCCCTGGCTTTGATTGCTACTGTTTCGGTATCGACAGTTTACATTTTTAGCAAGGCCGCCCTTCAGGAGGTGACATTGCCACAGTTCGGAGTTTACTGGTTTGCCGGCGCATTACTCTGGAATACATTGTTCAAAATGCGATCGGCTGAACATCGGCGTTTTCATCGTATTCCTTTAAAATCATTTAAAATACTTCTTATCCTTGGCGGAATAGAAATTCTTGCCACCTCCTCATTTTACGGAGCCATCGAAATAACCGAGAATCCTGCGATACCTTCTTTTCTGCGCAACATGGAATATATTTTCGTAACCTTGTTCGGCGTTTTTTTCCTCAGAGAAAGGTTTTCAAGTGCTGAAGTTCTGGGAATTGTTCTCACGTTTACAGGCGCTTTCGTAATCAGCTTCCAGAAAGGCGCCCCGTTATCATCCTACTTTACAGGAACATCAGGGCTAATGCTTGCTACCACTCTGCTTTACGGCGCTCGCACTATCATAGCCAAAAAGAACATCCAGGCCATTACTCCCACTATGCTGGCCATCAACAGAGCTATTTTTTTAGTTTTATTTTCGCTGCTGATTTTCAAAATCATGGGGCAAAGTTTTGTCATTCCAACCTCAGCATTGATAAACATAGCTCTTGGCTCGTTTTTCGGGCCATTTATCACTTCTATCTGCCAATACAGTTCGCTAAAATACATCGAAGCCTCACGTGCAGCCATCATACAGAGCACAACAGCACTGTTTGTTCTGGTGGGAGCATATTTTATTTTTGGACGCTTCCCGGCTGAATATCAACTTATCGGTGGTGCGCTCACTATTTCGGGGGCAATGCTGCTGGTGCTTGGGAAAAGGCTAAAGTGGAAGCGTCGTTGATGCATCACACTTCCTCACTGCGCAGCAGCTTACTCCCGATGCTGCATCGCAAACATTGACGGGTGCGACAATAATTGTTTTTAAGTTCGATGAGTGCCTGCGATTCAAAAGCATTGGCAGCCACCACGCCCAGTTCACCCCAATGGCTGATGATTTGATTTTTTTCGGCAGGCAGCGCCAGCAGCAAATCTATCGCCCGGTCGCGAAATTCAGCTTGACCGGTATGGCCGGCATAGAAAAACAGAAACCGAACGATGGTATTCATCAGGATGTTGTCGGTGGCGCTGCGGCCCAGCGGCTTGGGTTTGGCGGCCACTTCTTTATCAAAATTATAATGCGTGTGCCAATATTCACTTGCCTCCACCGCAAAAAAGCCCCGAAGCTCATCCACTCCGGTTGTATCGATAAGTCGTGAAAACATGCTCTCGCTTTCGTGCACCAATGCAGCCAGTTGCGCAATGCGGATGGTAGGAAAGTTGACGGGCCGCAGCCGCAGAAATTTCCACAGATGCGTCTCCATCGTTACCAGGTCATATTTTTTTTGTAAAAATTTATACTCGTGCAGCAGCGCCATCGGATATTCATCGTGATAATTGCTGCTGAGCAAACCTGAAGTTCCAAAAAGCATCGCTTCGATCTGAAACAACGAATTTTTGTGCTTTGCCAGAATATTAGCGGGAAGCAAACGCGCCAACATCCGGAAAGGCTGCTCATTCACTTTAAAGCCAAAGTTGCCGGCAAGCATCTGATAAAAAGTCTCGCTCAGGTTGTTTATGTTATGTGCAAGCAAAGTTTCCAGCTCATGATTTTTGCGCGCCAGCCGTTCTATCAGCAGCCGCTCCAGCCAGCTTTTCATGGTCAGTGGCCTGATACGGCCAATATCCGTCTGGCAGGGAATCCAGTGGTGGTTATTGATATAATATTGATACCGGCGATAGACATCTTCGTTGATGAGGCCGCGCAACTCGAGCGTTGGCACAGGCATTCCGTTGCGGTCGTGGATGATGCGATCATCGTCGAAAACCACATGGAGGATAAGATTGGAAAAAGCTTCGTCGTTCTGGTGATTGTGCTGGTACCAATCGGCCGACTTCAGATGAATCTCGATATTGCCGGCCCACACAGTATCATCGAGGCGTATGCGGGCATTGGCAAAATCAGGACCTGCGTCACTGTTGAGAATGCCGGGGTGAATCACCTCAAGCTGCTGTCCATCGGTGGTGCGCAAATCAGGATGATAAAGACGATATTGCCATACAAAATTCAGGAAACTTTCGTTCATCTGCCATAGCTTTGACTACAAAACTAAAAAACATTTCATAAAATCTGCATGGAAATATTTTTTAGTTGATAAAATATTCTAATTTTGTCAGGTTGTGATTTGATCAATTACAGAAGTGGATTATGAAGGATTTGGTTGCGTTGGTAAGTGGCATTGAATTTAAAACCCGACAATTATCAAGTCAGCTTCGCAGCTACGAAAAGCAAATTGACACTTTACAAATCCACAACAAAAAATTACTTGAAGAAAATAATGAACTAAAATTAAAAGTTAAACAATTAGAATACACTAATCAGATAATTAAAATTGCAAAGGCATTAGAAAGAAAAAAAGGATCGAAAGAAGCAAAGCAGCTCGTTAACGGGCTGTTGCGGGAAGTTGACAGATGCATCGGCCTGATGAATGATTAAAACGCATTTTTATAATACTCTGTGATGGATAAATTTTTTATAACCGTACGGGTAGCCGAGAGAGAATACCGGTTGCACATCGAAAGAAAGCATGAGGCGCTGGTGCGGGAAGTAGTAAAAAAAATCAATGATGACCTCAGAAAATATGCAGAAAGCTACGAGTTTAAAGACACACAGGATTTGCTTGCCATGGTGGTGCTTCAAAACGCCATCGGCAACAAGCACATGGATATCCAGTTGAACTTTCAACAGGATAAGCTGAGCGAGAAATTAGAAGAGATCGACAGAGTACTAACCGAACATTTGACCGACGAAATTCAACCAACGTTCTTTGAAAAACGCCGCTAAAGCAGGGCAGAAAACCCTGACCGCGGTGGAATGATTTAACCCGCATTTGTTCCATATTTGTTTGTAAACTCAACATTTTACACTCAAGGGAAAACGCAGGCAGTTAAAAGCAGGCCTCATTCCGCTTCGGCGGAAATCCGCCATCCGGCGGGTCAGTGGACGTTTGATGCTGCCGGTGACCCTAATCTTTAAGAAAGGGGTTTACTAAACTCCACTGGAATACTTGCGGGTTTTTTTCTTTTTCTGATGCCCTCACCTAAAACACGAAAAATGATGGATACTTACTTGATTGCGATTTTCGTGGGGGTTCTAGGAATAGCCCTCGGAATAGTGCTTTCTTCCACAGTGCTGCGTAAGAAAGTGACAAAAAAAAGCCAGATCCTGCTGCTCGATGCACAAGAGAAGGCTGAAATGATGAAGAAGGAGAAAATCCTTCAGGCCAAAGAGAAGTTTTTGGAACTCAAAACCGAGCACGAACAAGTTGTAAACGAACGCAACAACAACCTGCTCAAAAACGAAAACAGGCTTAAGCAAAAAGAAACCACAGCCACACAGAAACTTGAAGAACTCAACAAAAAAGAAAAAGAACTCGCCAACCTACGCAAAAATCTCACTTCACAGCTCGAAGTGATCAACGCAAAACAGGAAGAGCTCGACAAATTTGTAACCAAACAAGTAGCGCAACTTGAGGCTATTTCAGGCCTCACGGCCGAAGAAGCCAAAGCACAGATTATTGAAACACTCAAGGACGAAGCCAAAAGCCAAGCTATGGTTTACATACAGGACGTCCTCGACGAAGCCAAACTAACTGCCAACCAGAAAGCCCGCGAAATTATCGTAGAGACCATTCAGCGTACAGCGACAGAAAATGCTGTAGAAAATTCTGTTTCGGTTTTTAATATTGATAACGACGAAATCAAAGGCCGCATCATCGGTCGCGAAGGGCGCAACATCCGCACCCTGGAGGCGCTCACCGGCATCGAGATCATCATCGACGACAGCCCCGACGCCATCCTCCTATCCGGCTTCGACCCGGTACGTCGCGAAATTGCACGCCTCTCACTGCACAAGCTCGTCACCGACGGACGCATACACCCCGCACGCATCGAGGAAGTGGTGGGAAAAACGATCAAGCAAGTCGAACAGGAGATTATCGAAACCGGAAAACGTACCTGTATCGACCTGGGCATCCACAACATGAACCCCGAATTGGTGCGGCTGGTAGGAAAGATGAAATATCGTTCCTCTTACGGACAAAACCTACTGCAACACTCGCGCGAAGTAGCCAACCTTTGCGCAACTATGGCAGCCGAACTGGGGTTAAATCCCAAAAAAGCCAAACGTGCCGGACTGCTGCACGATATTGGAAAAGTGCCTGATAATGAGTCGGAATTACCACACGCACTTTTGGGCATGAAGCTGGCCGAGAAATTCAAAGAAAACGATGAGGTTTGCAATGCCATCGGTTCACACCACGAAGAGGTAGAGATGACCACACTACTCGCGCCTATCGTGCAGGTTTGCGATGCAATATCCGGAGCACGCCCTGGCGCTCGCCGCGAAGTGGTGGAAGCTTACATCCAGCGTCTCAAAAACCTCGAAGCCCTGGCACTCTCCTACCCTGGCGTAGTGAAGACGTATGCTATTCAAGCCGGCCGTGAGCTGCGCGTAATTGTAGGCGCCGAAGCCGTTTCGGACGAAGAAGCAAGATTGCTCTCGTACGACTTGTCGAAGAAAATCCAGGACGAAATGACGTATCCTGGACAAATTAAAATTACGGTGATCCGAGAAACACGCGCCATCAATTTCGCCCGATAAGCCGACTACATTAGAAAATTCATGAACTTTTCTCTCAGAATACCGGAAGTTCATGAATTTTCTTTGGGTCATTTCTCTCCACACCACATCCTATGAAATTGTCAAAACATCTTTTCAAGTCGTTTCCATGCAGCCTGCTCACAGCCTTGCTCTTTGCAGCATGGCTTTGGCCTTTTGCCGCACAGGCTCAAACTTTTGAATGGGCTGTGGCCGAAGACATCGAATTTGAATTGAATCCTGAGTTTCTCAACTATTCCGTTACCACCGATGGGTGGGGATATGTTTACTATGCCGGATTAAAAACCTATGCTGCTTCCTTTGGCAGTAATGCATTTGGCGAAAGCTTCTTTGTTAAGTACGATGCCAACGGCAGCCAGATGTTTCATAAACTAATGGCTGGCCAAAGCATTATCGCTAACCTGGCATCCGACCACCAAAATAATATTGTAATGACCGGAATGATGCGCACCGATGTGGTCTTTGCGGTGGGAGATACATTGACCTATGCCGGAAACGGCACTAATACTTTTGTTGTAAAATTCACACAACAAGGTCAGGTAATCTGGATGAAAAATCTTTCTGCGTTTTATAATTATTCTGATCAGATAAAAGGTCTGGCGCTGGATGAGGAGGACAATATTTATGTGGCCTGGTCGGCAAATGCTACCGGCAACTCAACGATCAGCAAATTTTCGCCGGAGGGGGAGCAAATGCTAGATATCCTGCAAAATTCCGTTTCTATAGTTTCTTCTGTCGACGTAAGCGCCGACGGCGATATTTATGTGGCCGGCTCTTGCCCGGGAGCCAATGCGATTTTTGGCGGCGTGCCTTACAACTCCGGCTTTACCTACAGCATCTATGTAGCCCGCTATAACAGCGCCGGTGAGCCGGTGTGGGTTAAATTTGTTGAAGATGTCAGCTGCATACGGCCGCAAGTAAGATGGAGCCCAATCAATAAAATCTTTCTCTCGGGACGACTCTCAGCACCGTTAACTTTTGGTGATATCCCTACCAATGGCCCTTCCTGGGTTTACGACTTTTTCTTAGCCAGAATGGATACAACAGGCACTTTTGAATGGGTGCGTGAGGTACCACAAGTGCCGGATGGCGACGCTACAACAGGAAAACACAGTCACCTCTCGCTCGACTATTATGGATTCCCCTATCTGTGCGGCTTCTCACGCGGACAGATAGAATGGTCGGAACTATGGCAAACCGATGTGGGTGCGCGCGGGCTTTTCGTAATGGCTTATAACCCCGACGGCGACTACCGCTGGGTAAAAACTGCAGTTGGCGCCCTCGATGCACAAACCCTCGACGCCTTCTCTCCCGACGAAATTTATGTTACCGGCACCGCCTTCGGACAACTCTATCTTGACGATATTACACTCTCTGCCACCAGTTTTATTTTCCCTTATCTAGCTAAAATTAAATTGGTAACAACCGGCGGCACCCCGACGCCACAACAAAATGGAGCCCGTGCAAAAGTATTTCCCAACCCGATGCATGCGGTTGCCACCATAACCATCGAAAATACCACAGCCTGTATCCAACTTTTTCAAATTCGTAATCTGAGTGGAACCCTGGTAAAAGAAGTTTTCACTAATAGCCAAACTGCAAGCTTCACCCGCGATAACCTAAGCCCGGGGATTTATCTTGTAATTATCCGCCTCAGCGATGGAACCACGAGCACGACTAAGCTGGTGGTGCTTTAGCAGAAGAAGTTCACAGCTTTCAGCCGGAAGAAACCAGTCAGCAGGAAACTCCACAAAAATTTTGGCTCCCACCCTGCTTGACTTTCCTTTACTTCATCATTCTGTATTCGATATTCTGCGGTTCGATATTCAAAAAACGAGTGCTTCAGAAAAATTAAAAGTAAAAGAGGTCATAACAATCCAATAAGGATTACCCTGGATTGACTAATGAGAACTTAGGGTTGAGAATTAAAGATTTACAATTATCAGCATAAAAAAAGCCCGGATAGTCCTGCTACCCGAGCCTTTGCTTGGTTTAAAAAATTGGATTTTTATCCTCTCCTGAATTATTCAGGATGAATTGCCTCTACGGGGCAAACATCAGCGCATGCACCACAATCGGTACATACATCAGGATCAATTTTGTAAATTTCGCCCTCTGAGATTGCCTCTACAGGACATTCGTCAATGCAAGTACCACAAGCGGTACAATCATCTGAAATTACGTATGCCATTTTCTTTTGGTTTTTGAATTAATAATTATTGCTGCAAAGTTTGCATTATTTTCATTCAAACGACTTTTAAAATCAAAATGTTTGAACATTTAAGGCTGTTTTAAATTGACATTATCAAACAGCCATCGGCCTTGCAACGATAGAAGCAGCTTAACGGCCATTTCGATGAATGAGGCTTTTATGTACTTTTGCGTTTTCACATACATAGTGTGTTTTATAAAAGAAGAATATGATGAATGATTTTGAAAAAAAGATTCTGCAAGGCATCCCTGCCGAACTCCCCACCATGCCGCAGTGGGATACAAATGTTTCGCATGCACCCCGGCGCAAAGAAATCCTCACAACCGACGAAAAAGTGTTAGCACTAAAAAATGCGCTTCGCTATTTTCCTGCTGCGTTGCATTCACAGCTGGCACCGGAATTCGCCGACGAACTGCAAAAGTATGGGCGCATTTATATGTATCGCTACCGACCGACCTACTCCATGCATGCCCGCCCTGTCGGCGATTATCCTGCACGTAGCCGGCAAGCAGCTTCCATTATGCTAATGATTCAAAACAACCTCGACCCTGCCGTAGCGCAGCATCCGCACGAACTGATTACTTATGGCGGCAATGGAGCTGTGTTTCAAAACTGGGCGCAATATCTGCTCACCATGAAATACCTCGCGGAGATGACTGATGAGCAAACATTGACGATGTATTCGGGGCATCCCATGGGGCTTTTCCCCTCGCACCGTGATGCGCCGCGTGTGGTTGTAACCAACGGCATGGTGATTCCTAACTACTCCACCCCCGACCATTGGGAAAAATTCAACGCGCTGGGCGTTTCACAATACGGCCAGATGACCGCCGGATCGTACATGTACATCGGGCCGCAGGGCATCGTTCATGGCACCACCATCACCGTGCTCAATGCCGGAAGGATGCTGGCGCATGGAAGTGACGAAGGCCTGGCTGGAAAATTATTTGTTACCTCCGGTCTTGGCGGCATGTCGGGCGCACAAGCCAAAGCGGCTGTGATAGCCGGAGCTGTAGGTGTGATAGCTGAGGTGAACGAAGCTGCCGCCCGCAAACGTCACCAACAGGGCTGGGTAGATGAGCTTTATGATGAGTTGCCAAAACTGATAGAGCGCATTCGCCGGACGCGTGAGGACAAAGAGTCAGTATCGCTGGCTTATGTAGGGAACATTGTGGACTTGTGGGAGAAACTGTTAGCAGAAAATATAAAAGTGGAATTGGGATCAGACCAAACTTCGCTACACAATCCCTGGGCTGGTGGCTATTATCCGGCCGGTCTTTCTTTTGAAGAATCCAATAAAATGATGGTCGACAACCCGAAACAGTTTACCGAAGCGGTAAAGAAATCGCTATGCCGGCAGGTGAAAGCCATCAACGCAATGACTGCCCGGGGCATGTACTTTTTTGATTATGGCAACGCATTTTTGCTGGAATCGGGGCGCGCCGGAGCCGACATTTTCGACAACAAAGGCGGCTACCGTTATCCGTCGTATGTGCAGGACATCATGGGTCCGATGTGTTTCGATTACGGCTTTGGCCCTTTCCGCTGGGTTTGCACTTCGGGCAATCCGGCAGATCTCGACACCACCGATAAAATTGCTATAAAAGTGCTCGAAGAAATTGCCGCCACGGCGCCCAAAGAAATTACCCAACAAATGCACGACAACATCAGATGGATAAAAGGAGCCAAAGAAAACAAGCTGGTGGTTGGATCGCAGGCACGGATACTTTACGCCGATGCCGAAGGACGCATCCGCATTGCAGAAACCTTTAACCAGGCCATTCGCTCAGGCGAAATATCAGCTCCGGTAGTGCTGGGGCGCGACCACCACGACGTGTCCGGCACCGACTCGCCTTACCGCGAAACTTCCAACATCTACGACGGTTCACAATTTACTGCCGACATGGCCATCCAAAACGTTATCGGCGACGCTTTCCGTGGCGCCACCTGGGTATCGATACACAACGGCGGCGGCGTGGGCTGGGGCGAAGTAATCAACGGCGGATTCGGCATGCTGCTCGACGGCTCCGAAGATGCCGGCCGTCGTTTGAAATCGATGCTTTATTGGGATGTTAATAATGGTATTGCCCGCCGTAACTGGGCACGTAACCCCGGCGCTATTTTCGCTATAAAGCGAGCCATGAAAGAGAACCCAAACCTAAAGGTGACACTTCCCAACGAAGCCGACGAGTCGATGCTGAAAAAGTTAGTGTGATGCAAATCATTTAATAAAACAGTTTCGGAAACCAACTAAAACCGGTGCAAGCCAACGATCTACATAAGCTCTATCAGGCAGAGCTGAGCGATTCCGACTTTGAGCGGCTCAGCGAATTTATCTTTCGCGAGTATGGCATCCACCTGCCGCCACACAAGAAGCTTATGCTCCAGAGCCGCCTGCGCTCACGCCTTAAAATAAACGGCTGCTTCGACTTTGCCACCTATATCGCCTACCTCTTCAGCAGCCGTGGCCAACAGGTTGAGCTTATCCACATGATCGATGCGGTTACCACCAATAAAACCGACTTCTTCCGCGAGCCCGATCATTTTGATTTTTTATACAGAAACGTGTTTATTGATCATTACCAACATTCGACAAATAGATCTTTCAAAATATGGAGCGCCGGATGTTCCACAGGCGAAGAGGCCTACACCATGGCCATCATTCTGAGTGAATTCAAAGCTTCGCATCATCAGTTCGAGTTTGAGATTGTAGCTACCGATGTTTCGGCAACGGCTTTGCGACAAGCTACCACGGCGATTTATCCGGAAAGCAAAACGCAGGTAATCCCGCTGAGCCTGCGCAAGAACTACCTGTTGCGCAGCTGCGACCGGACAGCTAAAACAGTGCGGATCGTTTCGGCACTGCGACAGAAAGTGCACTTTGAGCGGCAAAACCTGATGCACACCGACAAATTCCATGAAAGTGATTTTGATGTCATTTTTTGCCGCAACACGCTGATTTATTTTGATCGCGTAGTGCAATTACGGGTAGTTCGGGCGCTGCTTGACAAACTACGTAAAGGAGGATATTTTTTTATCGGGCACTCGGAGTCTTTATTCAGCGACTTGTGGCTTCCGCTGAAGAGAGTAGCGCCCGCTGTTTATCAAAAAATTTAAACTGCAAAAAGCAAATAACAATAAAACAATTCACAAATAAATCTCAATTATCAAAAAGCAAACGCTGCATGTCTTCACTATTTTTTTTTGGATTTATTTGAGATTTAGATTTTGTTTTTTGGATTTTATTTTTGAAAAAGGTTTGGGCTAAAGCCCGCTAATGTCTTGGATACTTGTTAGCCTCGGCCTGGTGTCCGGGGTTATTGAATCGTCTGGCTCTAGAGATATTCCTTCCGACTAGCGGCGGATGAGATTTAAGATTTGGAATTTGTTTTTTTGGGATTTTTGCCATCGTTAAAACCATAAATCATGACACCACTTACCGACCAGCAACTTATCGACGAGCTCCGGCACCGCATCGAGCAGCGCAGTGAGGCCTACCGCGAACTGGAAAAACTCAACCGGACGCTTCAGCAGGTGAACCACAAACTCATTGAAGCGGAGCGACTGAAAACGAACTTCCTGTCGAATGCACGCAACGAAATCATCAATCCACTAACGTCGATCCTCAGTTTGTCGGAATCGCTTGGCGCGAACGAAAACCTCACTGCAGAAGAGATTCGTCGCCGGGCGGCGCTGATATATCAGGAGACGGTGCATCTCGATTTTCAATGGCACAACATTTTTGCGTCTGCCGAAATAGAAGCCGGCGATGTGGTGATAGAGTTTTATGATTTTGATTTCATGCAAGCTGTCAAAGACATTACTGCAAAGTTTAAGAAAATTGCTGCCGATAGAAATGTTCGCTTTGTCTATAGCGGCTTCTCCCCTGAAAAACTTATCATTCGCAGCGATCCACAAAAATTGCAGCTCATCCTCGAAAATCTCATCATGAATGCCGTACAATACACTTATCATGGTACCGAGGTGCACATTTCACTAACGTACAAAGAAGAAACAGTATCTCTTGCAGTGACCGATCACGGTTCCGGTATCGATAGTTCCGATCATGAACGCGTCTTCGACCGGTTTACCCGAATAAGCCCTGACGTGGCTGAACCCGGCCAGGGGCATGGGCTGGGGCTTCCACTGATAAAATCCTACATCGAACTCCTCGGCGGCGAAATAATACTGCAAAGCCAGCGCGATCATGGCAGCACTTTTACCATCCGTATCCCCGATCATACACATACCATCGACAGCAGCGGCTCAGCAGCGCACGGACAGGATTTTCTTTTCGACCAAAGCGAATTGTTTTAACAAACAATGAACAACCTGCAGGCGAAATACATTTACTCATCAGCCCTTTTTGTGGCCCATGAGCCCATCATCCTCAATACTATTTTGGGATCGTGCGTGGCCGTATGCTTGTGGGACAGTGAGAGAGCCACCGGAGGGATGAACCATTATATGTTGCCGCTTTGGAATGGTGAGGGATTTGCTTCGCCCAAATATGGAAATATTGCCAACGAACTGCTGGTAAAAAAAATGCTGGCTCAGGGTAGTAATATGGAAAATCTTATCGCCAAATTTTTTGGCGGTGCGCAAATGCTCGACGATAACGCAAGGATTTTTGATATTGGTCAGCGTAACACTGAGCTTGCTTTTGAGATTTATGCAGCCTATGGCATCGAAATAGCCAAAGGCAGCACCGGTGGCAATCGGGGACGTAAAATATTTTTTAACACACATACCGGCGAGGTGATGCAGAAATACCTTTGAGTGTCCGGCAAAAGATAACAGCCCGGTTTTATGAGGAAAAAAATTCGTGTTTTAATAGTTGATGATTCCGCTGTAATCAGGCAGTCGCTTACCAAAATACTGGAGCACTCAGAGCAGATAGAAATTATTGCCACAGCTTCCGACCCTTATGTGGCGGCGGCCTGCATGAAAAAAGAAATCCCGGATGTAATCACCCTCGATCTGGACATGCCCCGCATGGATGGCCTCACGTTTCTTCATCGCCTTATGACACAATACCCTGTGCCGGTGGTGGTAATTTCGAGTCTTACGCGCAAAGGCTCGCCCGAAGTGATCAAAGCGCTGGAATATGGCGCCGTGGATGTTATTCACAAACCCAACCTCATCAATCAGAAAAATATTGACGAAAGCAGCATCCAGATCATCGATGCCGTGATAGCCGCCAGCATGTCACGACCGGCGCGTCGTAATATTAGTACCCGGCCAGAACCTTCAATTCTCCGGGCTACGGCATTGCCAGCTTTTGATTTTAATAACAAAACAATCATTGCCATCGGCGCTTCTACCGGCGGTACCGAAGCCATCCAAACCATCCTGGCCGGACTGCCCGCCAACACGCCGCCGGTAATTATCGTGCAACACATGCCTGCCGGCTTTACCCGCACTTTCGCCGAAAGGCTCGACAGCCTGTTCCCCTTTCGGGTGAAAGAAGCTGAAAATGACGAAGAGCTTACCGTGGGCAAAGTACTGATAGCTCCCGGTGGATATCATCTCGCCGTGAAACGATCTCCTGCCGGTTTGTACACGCATGCTTACAGCGGCCCGCTGGTAAATCGTCACCGACCTGCCGTGGATGTACTTTTTAGTTCGGTGGCGCGTGCAGCAGGCAGCAACGCAACAGGTATTTTGCTCACCGGAATGGGCGCTGACGGAGCTGCCGGACTGCTCGAAATGAAACAGGCCGGAGCGCTAACCATTGCTCAGGATAAAGCCACAAGCGCGGTGTACGGAATGCCCAAAGAAGCCGAAAAAATCGGCGCTGCTCAATTCGTGCTGCCCATAAATCAGATCGCCGAATTTGTAATTAATAAAATAAAAAATGCACGCTAAAAAACTTTTTCTGGTGCTTTTGCTGTGGATGGTACTGCTGCCCAATGCGCAGGCCGAAAAGAAAATCACACTTTGCGACAGCTTATATTTAGAAATGCTGCAACATCCTGGCGACACTTCGCGCATCGAGAACCTGATGGCGGCGGTGCACGATATTAACACCTACCATCCCGACACAGCGTGGTATTATGCAGAAAAGTTGTTTGAACTTTCCAGGCAGGCAAATTATTTTCCCGGGATAGCCACAGCACTCAACCTGCAGGGGATGATGCTCGAGCAAAGCGATTATCCTGCAGCGATAGCCAAATATGAGCAAAGCCTTACGATAGCTAAAGAGAACAATCTCCGCCTTATTGCTGCCGCTGTTTACAACAATCTAAGCATTGTCTATTCGCAGATGGGCGACTATTCCGTTTCGATAGATTACCTGTTGGAGTTGCTCTCGCTGGCCGAAAGCATGAACGACACCATGCGCATGGCCGTGGCGCTCAACAACATCGGGCTGCGTTACCACGAAATGAAAAACCCCGAAGTGGCGCTGGATTATTTTCACAAAGCGATGGATTACAACCTGAAGAGCCACGACACAGCCAAATACGCTACCAATCTTTCTAATATCGGCGTGGCATTTCAGGCGCTCGAACATTACGACTCCGCATTTTATTACCATCAGAAAGCCATCGCGCTGCACCGCAAAAATCACGACCTCTATAAGATGCAATATGGCTATCAGGCGCTTGTGTATCTATATCTCGACAAAAGTGAAATAGACCTTGCCGAGAGCGCCCTCGACACAGCATTTGATCTGGCACACCAGGTAAACGACCGCTATGGCTTGTTAAGTCTAATGATTGCCCGGGGCGTTTTGCTCATCCGAAATGACAAACACACCCAGGCAATTCAGGTGCTTAAAGAATCGCAGCGGTTGGCATCAGAAATGAACTATCGGAGCATCCTGGTGGATACTTACAAAGAACTGAGCCAAGCCTATCGCGGTATGGGCGATTTTAAGTACGCTTTTGAATACAACGAAAAATACATCGCTTTGCGCGACTCGCTGCAAAACATCGAAAAGAACAAGTCGCAGATGCGGGTAAATGCTTACGCCAAAAATAAAACGGATAAGGAAATAGAGCTTTTTACTAAAAATATTGAAATGCAAAAGCTCCAGCTCCGGCGCCAAAAACAGTTGCGTAACCTGATCATCCTTATCGGAGCACTGTTTTTAGCTGTTGCTCTGTTGCTGCTGCACCGCTACCGCTATGTGCAGCGCACACGTCGCGAGCTGGAAAATAAAAACCTGGTGATCACGCACGAACGCAAACGCTCCGACGACCTGCTTTTGAATATTTTGCCATCAGAGACCGCCGAGGAACTCAAAAACAGCGGCACCTCCAAGGCACGCAAATATGATCAGGTGACGGTTCTTTTTACCGACTTCAAAGGTTTTGTTCAGATGGCCGGACAAATGACTCCCGAAGAGCTGGTGGCCGAAATTGACTATTGCTACAAACATTTCGACGACATCATAACGCAGTACCACGTCGAAAAAATCAAGACCATCGGCGACTCTTACATGTGCGCTGCCGGACTGCCTGTTGCCAACGACACCAACCCCCAGGATGCCGTGCGTGCCGCCTGCGCCATCCGGCGGTTTATGGAAGGCTACAAACAACAACGTCAGACTGCCGGAATGCCGTGGTTCGAGGCGCGCATCGGATTGCACACCGGCCCGGTGGTAGCGGGCATCGTGGGCAACCGCAAATTTGCCTACGACATCTGGGGCGACACCGTCAACATTGCCTCACGCATGGAATCGGGGGGCGAGGTGGGTAAAGTAAATATTTCGCACGCCACGTGGCTTTTGGTGAAAGATGATTTCAAATGCACCCCACGCGGACAGATTGAAGTGAAAAACGGACTTTCGTTTGAGATGTATTTTGTGGAAGAAGAGGTTGAGAATTAAATGCAGTTCTCAGTTGGCAGTCTTCAGTTCTCAGTCGGCAATCGGCAGTCAACAGTTGGCAGTCGGCAGTCAACAGTTGGCAGTCGGCAGTCCTTGATGGGTGGTAATTTTTCCTCCGGTGCAGGGCAACGGAACATAATTTCATCAGAAAAACACATCCCAAAAATTCACAACAGAAAAAATGAAAAACTGCACGCCCTCCATTAAAATTTTTGTAGGGTTTCAGGAATGTTGATTTTTCCAACAGTAAGAAACATCCCCTAAAGCTCCCATCCAAAAGTTGCTTGCACCACATAATCCGTTTCGGATGCGCCGGCAACAGGCCGGTTGTCGTAGTTGAAAGTGGTGCCCGCTTTGATAAAAAAGTCAAGCGGCAGATTGTATTTCACGTCAAACTTGAAATCGCCACGGACACGCCCCTGCTCAGTGATGCCCGGAAAAACGCTTAATGAGCTCTGAATGCTCAGGTCGCCAATGTTGAACATATTCAAATCGACGGCGCTGTAACCTTCGGCGCTGTTGCGTGTACCGAGATCAGCCTCTGTATAGGTTTCGTTGTTCCAGGCAACGCCTGCCGCCAGGGTAAAGGTTGTGCGGTTGGTATGGATAAGATATTTCCCAACACCGCCCGAGGCCGTGATTCGCAGCTTTAGATTTTGCTCATCGTTTTGCAGGAAATCCGACGAGGCCAGCACAAACCAATCTTTGGGCAGGAAATATTGCACACCTAGAGTTGCATCCGTTCGCCGCACATTGTTGGCATCTTCCTGCGAGCTGCGCACCATATTAAAACTCGTTTTATAATTCCATCGTTCGGCGTCATAGCCAAAATTACTACGAATAGTAAATTGCTGCAGGTCGTTGGCTTTCGCCAAATTAAAGCCGACGCTGAGGGAAGCATCGAAACGGCTTCGAAAGTCTTTTTTGATGGGTCGGATATAAACCACTTTCTCAATCGGAATGAGCACCGATTCGCTGCCGCTGCCTAAGAGTACTTGATCGTGACTCAGGGAATCGGTGTTGATGGAGCCATAATAGCGTTGGCCCGAAGCATCGGTAACCAGAAACATCTTGTCGCTATAAATTTCGGTCACCTTCTGCCATTTTATTTTAAAGTCGCTGCTTGAATAGCCGGTAGAAAACACCAGCACATTGCGATCCAACGACTTGATCTTGCCCAGGAGCGTTTCGCCATTTTGCATCACCAGCGAGTCGGCGGCAGCAAAAACCTGCTGAGTTGTTATTATTAAAAAAAAGAAAGTGATGAGGGCTGCAGGGACAATGCCTTTTTTTAAAATTCCGATTTTCATTCTTCAAAAATATTTCCTGATAAACAAGCCCAACAACGCCCCCAGCGCTTTGTTTAGGGCCATTTTGAAATATTTGCGAAAAGCCACCAGCACCACTGCCGATACCGACGTTATGACAATATTTAACACCGCTCGCTCGGGATTAACCCAAAAGGAAACTCCGGCAATGGCGGCCACTATCAAAAATCCGATTTGCCTTACAAAGGTGGTAAGCCCCGCCATGTCGTGATTGATTTTGGTAAGATGTTTTTGGAAATCCTCATCAGAGAAGTCGTCCACCTGGTGCCCTTCTGATAGGATGAAGAAACAGAGAAAATCCCCTTGCAGATAAAAAGTAGTTTGCAATGCCAGCGCTTTATCTGTACACTCGGTGTTCCAGCGGTAATAGCCGCGACGAAACAGATTCATTACAAAAGGAAAATAATCGAACCTAAACATTTTTTTTACTCAGTTTACTGCTCACAATATCCTTCACCACATTGATGATGTCCTGCCAGTATTTCAGCGCCAGATTGGTATGCTTGTCATGCGCATCGAGTACCACCTGCTTGGGCATGCCGGCAAAGTCCTGTTCTATTCTGGTGATGATGTCGCCGTCGATTCCAATGCGCGTCTGCATAACGATGCGTTCGGTGCCCAGATCAAAAACCCGCGTAATCATCACCTTGTCGCGGTCGTTGATCTTTATTTTGAAATCAGCACAACGATCCATGTCAACGCTATAAAGATTGACGTCGGAAGCCAGATTTTTGCTCTGTGTAAATAGCATATCGCTGCTTCGCGAACGCAGGTAATTGCAAAACGACTTCATGCGGATGATGATCACATAGTCCTTTTCTTCGATGCGGATATGGTTCAGCGACATGTAATCATCGAGTGCATCCAGATCAGCGTAAAGCTTTTCGTACGACTTTATTTCAGCGCAGCGTATCGAAACCGTTTTACCTTTCAACTGAAAATCCATCGGCAGGTCGTTGCGCCTGATAATGGAGGCGAGTTTCTCGATATAATCCGACAGCAGCACCCGCAGCTTCTCCTCGATACTGTCGGGCTGCGGCGCCGAGGTCATTCCTTTTTTTATGATGGTGTTGATCTCGATATGTGTCAGATCGTCGAGCAACTTACCAATCACACTCTTTTTGTCGTCGCTCATGGCGTGGGTTTCTCGCTGTACATGTTGCGCAGGGTGCGCACAATGGTGCCAAGCGCAAGCATATTGCCTTAGATAATTTCGTGACCGCGTGCCTCGCGCGACTGATGAAACTGCACCAGCTCCGGATATTTCTGGTAAAACTTCTCGGTGATCTGGGTGGTAATATCGCCATCGAGCAAATCTATTTTGCTGATGATGCCTTCAATTTCCTGACCCGGCGAGAATTCGATTTCGTTCTTGTCGTCGATCTCGAGCCGACCCATCACCGTTTGAATTTTAAGCTGGGTGATGTCCATGATGCCATTCTCGATTCTTTGCAGAATTTCTTCAATTTTTGTCATAATGTTGATTTTTTTATTGATGAATAGATAATTTTACTTCCTGATAAGAAACGACGTAAAAACCAAATAAATCTCAAAAAACAACCATCGGTAATCGTTGCAGACAATTTCAAATACGTATGAAGTTTGGATTTTTGAAATTTAATTATTGAAATTTATTTGAACCTTGTTTCATTTTTACTTGAAAATTATCACCATCTATCGCTGAAAGATATTCTCGATGAGTGCTTTGGTTTGTTCGCCGTACACGCCATCCTGTTCTATTCCTTCGTCTTTCTGCAATTTCATGAGCTGCTCCTGAGTACGTGTGCCAAACGCGCCATCGGTTGCGCCGCAATGATAGCCAAGCTCATTGAGAACGCGCTGCAGTTTCACCACCTCCTGGCCGATGCTGTCCAATTTCAAATGCGGATTTCCCGAAGGTATTTCCATATTCCCCTCGTTGCTCAGTCGGCGAAAGCCCAGTACTTTTTGTGCGTCGAAGCCCTGGATACTTACACTGTCTTTTTGATTTCCACCCAGGGTAAATACTTGTTTTTGGTCGCGGCTAAAGCCAACAAATATTCCTACATGGCCTTTCCACGATTTCGGACTTTCGCGCCAAAATATAACCACGTCGCCCGGACGCGGATCGTCCACAGGCACACCCACGCTGAGCCAGCTTTGCGCGTTGGCTTTGTTGGTGCGCTGCAGGCCGGCTTTCATGCTGCACCAATTTAAAAAAATGCTGCACCAGGGAGTTTCGTCGTCGGTAATTTCCCTGAAGCCTGCCTCCTGCGCATATTTTACAATTTGGGGCGTATGCTCGGCGCCTTTGGTTTCTTTCACCCCGATTTCGGAGGCTGCAATTTGAAATAAATCTTTCATAATGTTGAGGTTTTTAAATTGTTTTGTTTGTGATTCCACATCTACACATGGCACCCCAAAGATTTGGGATCAACGCATTGTTTTTTTAAAAAATAAAAGTACAGAATTTTTGAAAGGCAGAAAAAAATTAACAAAACATTATCATTTTAGAAACGCGGGATCGGAATGATCTGAAGAGTGAGAATTATTAATTACGGTTCATATCCGGACCCTGGAAGCCGCTTTCTGAAACTCATGAAAAAGATAATAACATTGTGGTGCCAGGGATAATCTTTCTTCTTGCTAAACAAATAGTTTCAATTTCTTGTTCCTTGTCATTGCCATTTAAAACATTAACAATTAAAATTTTATATTAATATTTAAATCTTAAAAACTCTATTTTATGATGAGACATATCTACAAAGCGGCAATTACTTCATTGCCAGTCATTTTTTATTTAACAATTAGTTTATTTTGTATTCCCGTTTTTGGACAGGAAAAATCCGCAGTAAAATCGCACACCCCGAAAGCGATAAGTGATGCTTTTGTAAGGCATGCTGTTACGCCTGAGGACATGATCGAGCGTGCCAAATATCATCCATACATGCAGGGCGAAATTGTAGTAGCAGTAGTGCTTAAGGCCTCAAAGGCAGAAGCGATTTTGCAAATTCAGGAATATGATTGGTCACAATTTTTTGGAAACAAAAATGTAAGGCCTATCGCCTATCTGATGACCAAGCAACAAACTGAACAAAGAAGTGTGTCGCTGGTACACTTATCCCTCACCAAGGATATGGACGTTTTTGGAGCCATGCAAATGCTGGATGGAAAGCCCGATATCCTTTGGAGTTCCCCAAATTTTTATTTTGAGGGAGATCCCCGTGAAGTTATCCCCAATGATCCCAGTTATGGTACCCAATACCACCATCCTTTGATGCAAAACAACCTGGCATGGGATTATACCTATGGCAATCCTGATATCATCATAGGAATTACTGACGATGGTGTAGAACTTTCGCATAGCGACTTGAACCCTAATATTTGGGTAAATCCCGGCGAGATACCCGGTAATGGAATTGATGATGACAATAACGGATATATTGATGATGTGAATGGTTGGGACTTCGCCTCAGGAAACAATAACCCCAATCCAAATTCAACATACGATGATCATGGAACACACGTAGCAGGTATTAGTGCAGGACGCACCAATAATTCAATCGGAATTGCAGGTGTTTCAGGACATTCAACCATCTTACCTTTACAGTTTTATGGTGTAGGCGCCTGGACTGCTACAGTTTGCAACGAGACTTTTACTTATGCTGCCGACAATGGAGCACACATTGTTAATACAAGCTATAATATTAATGGCTTTGTGGGCGATCCTGTGTTTACTGCCGGCATGCAATATATGCACGATGCCGGGGTGCTACACTTTAATTCGGGTGGAAATGGCGGCGAATTAAATCCAGCACGTCAGGCTTTTCACCAGACGTTATTAGTTGCGAGTACAACTGCTTCGGATACGAAAAGTAGTTTTAGCAATTACGGAACAGGTATGGATATTTCTGCTCCGGGTACCGATATCTATTCTACCATAACATCCAATGGATATGGATATAAATCAGGTACAAGTATGTCAACTCCCAATGCCGCCGGTGCAGCAGCTCTGATATGGAGTGCCAACCCGAGCTGGAATAGTTATCAGGTTGCAGCCCAGCTTTTAGCTACTGCCGATGATATTGACGGTATAAATCCAGCCTATGCCGGGCTGCTCGGAGCAGGAAGGGTTAACACCTATTCGGCTATGTCAACTACGCTTGGCTCCCCTATCCTTAAATCAACCGAAGGAATGCCAAATGAAGGAAGCACAGTTCCTCCCGATGAGATTGATGAGTTTACCGTGGCTTTTTCACAGGTAATGGATCCTGCAACGGTAAATAATATTGCTAATTACGAGCTGAGAGGTGCCGGCCCGGATGATACCTTTGGAAATGCTGATGATGTTTTGTACACACTTACTATTTCTGCTCCTTATATGTATGGGACAAATTACGTGACTTTTGAAGTTTCCGGCCCTCCCTTTATCAATGGTTTACATCGTATTACCTTTTTCTCCGGCGGTTTGAGCAACCCCTTTGGTACAGCCCTGGATGGTGATGAAAATGGAACGGGTGGCGATGATTTTATTCGCAACTTTAACATTGGTATCCCGGCACCAATTGCTGATTTTGAAGCCGACAACACAAGCCCTGTCACGGATGCAGATGTTATTTTTACTGACCTCACTTACGGTGGCCCATCAGCATGGACATGGACAATTACGCCAGAAACCTTTACCTTTGTTAATGGTACCAATGAAAATTCACAAAACCCCGAAGTTCAATTTGCTGAACTTGGCTTCTATACAGTAACTCTTGAGGTATCAAATGTTGCCGGGTCAGACAGTGAAACAAAAGAAGATTATATCAATGTTATTACTTGTGTGTATTGTCCTGCCGGAAGTAATAATGGTACGGATGAGTGGATCAGCAATGTTAGTTTCAATACTATAGATAATTCTTCGGTGGCAGGGCCAGGTTACACAGATTACACTTCCATATCCACACAAGTTGAACCAGGATCAACGCATGATATATCCATATCTTGTGGATCAACAGGAAACTGGACGGAGAATATCTGGGTGTTTTTTGATTGGAATCAGGACTGTGATTTTAATGATCCGGGAGAAATTTATGACTTAGGACAAACCAGTGGGCCGGGGACACTAACTGCAAGTGTGTTGGTGCCTGCTGATGCAGTTCCCGGATCAGTAAGAATGCGGGCGTTTTTGAAATATGGCTCAGATCCTGCCGGTGCCTGCGAAAATAACTTCTCCTTTGGTGAAGTGGAAGATTATACCATTCTGGTTGGGACAAATTTGACAGAAGGTAAAATACAGGGCTTTGTACGCGATGCCGAAAACAACCTGTCCATTGATGCTGCCGTGATTACTGCTACGAATGCAGATGATCACCTATATACTGCTGAAACACCATTTGGTTCACATTACAGTATGTTACTACCCGAAGGTCTTTATACAGTTTCCTGCGAGTCTGCTGGTTACGAAACAAATACTATAACTGATGTAGCAATTGTTGATGGTGAAATTACAAATCACACATTTTACCTGGAGCCTGCAAAACTAATCACCGGCCTTGATGGAGCGCAATACGCACAAGTAAGAATCAGCCCCAATCCTTCCAGCAATGAGGTGGAAATTCAATCCGAAGCTGAGATCACACATCTTACTATAATCAACCAGGCCGGACAATTTGTTTTCGAAGGCAAATTCAACTCAAAAATCCTGAATGTGAATGTTTCAACATTCGACTCAGGAATCTATTTTGTAAAAATATTCACACAGGATAATGTAATGACCAAAAAGCTGGTGATTGAATAAATTGTAAGTTAGTCAGGGCATGACTTAAAGTCATACCCTGACTTTTTGATAGCCCCGATTCGTTCTGCCATACCAGCGGAATGGATCGGGGCTTTTTTTTATAAAAGCCGGACGGAATGTAATAACCGTCAAAAAGAAAATTTTTTGTGATGAATATGAAAAATGCATCCGTTTTTATCCTGCTTACGCCATACATTACACGACTAGCGCCCTGTGTCTTGCCTCTCTCAAATATAATCTATCGTCACCGTCTTGAGGAATTTGTCTTCGAGCAGGGCGGCAATGCGTTTCACTACGGTGCGACGTATCTCGAGTTCCACGGGCAGGTTGGGGTCCTGATGTGCGATGTTGATGCGCGTGCCGACGATAAAGTTAATCTCGTCGCTTTCCAGAATCATCTTCACGATGCTGTCGGCGGGGCCATTGCCCGGCACCGTTTGGTTGGTGTAATGGCGTAACTGGTTGGCAACTTTTGTCAGCGTAAGGATGCCTTCTGTGATCAGATCGACACCATCCATGGAGGAGGTGGGTGGCAGGTCGGGATCTTCAAACTCGAAAGAGTCGGTGATTTCTTTGCCCCACTCCCGCGAGATGATGTCGGCGGTGGTGGCGCCGCTGAGCACTTTCAATCCGTTGAAGGTTCTTACCCTCCGGGCATATTCCTCGTCTTTATCTTTTTCGTAAGGAGGGCCGGTGCAGATGAGCATCTTACGCGGCTCCCGGAAATAAATTACCGCACAACTGGTGTCGTCTTTCAGCGTAAATGAGTCGTTGAGAGTGGCGCGTTTTACAGCGCGCTCGCCCAGCTCATAAGCCGAAATAACAGGCTGCTTGATAACTTCGCCCAGCATAAACTCCGAAAAGTCGTCGCGTCCCCATCCAAAAGGAAATTTCTCGCTACCCATCCCCGACTGCGTAATGCCATCGGAGCAAAATACGATGCGGTCTTCCTTTTCGGGAAGAAAAGAACAAACGTGTAATTCTTTGCCCTGGTTTTTTTCGCTTTCGAGCACTACTTCCTCCCACCCGGGATCGAACAAGCTGCCATCGCGGATGATGAAAGTCGGCGGATTATCGTACTCAAGAATGCTCACGCGGCCACCTATTTCTATATCGACAATTGTAAAAGTGGCATAGCTGATTTTGCGCTCGCTACAAACGGGCAGCGTATTCATGATGATTTCGGCAATCTTGCTGAAGTCCTGGTGCTCTTCGGTAAAGTTGAGCGCCATGGTAGCCGTGAGTGTTCCCAGCATGTTGGCTTTTACGCCGTGTCCCATGCCATCGCTCAATACTGCGATGAGTCTGTTTTCTTCTTTAACCTTACGGTGCACAAACACGTCGCCGCAGATGCGCTCGCCATGGTGGTTGCGCTGCTGGCAGTTGACTTCTATATGGAAATTCTTAGACATAATTTTAAAAAAAAATCCAAAAACGCATGGCGCGAGGCGCAAAGAGCAAAAGGTTCTCCCTTTCTACCTGCTACTTATTAATTTTTAACCTCTTCCTTCCCCCTTTTTCTTCCGGTGCAACTGTATGATGCTGTTGAGCATGGCTTCGGTCTTGGAAGCGCCTTCGCCCAGCAGAAACCCGATTTGCTGCACCATCTCCAGGTTTTGATCGATCACCTCGGTCACGCGCTGGATAATCTGTTCGTTGCGCACCTCGGGCGAAAACATATCGCGCACAATGCCACCGGCCACTTTGCCTGGCTTTATCGAGAAAACACTCAGGTTTAAAAAAGCCTCTTCAATCTTCACATCACGGCTCAAAATATCCTCACCGGTGTCGAGCACATTCTGGAAAACTTTATAAAACTGCACCGGCACCAGTGTCTTCAGATTGGCACCACGCAGTCCGGGAATGATTTCGTCGATCTCGTGTGCCTCGTCGCCCAGCAGCTCTACAAAGCTTCGATTCGAAGAGACTATCTTCAGCTTTTCATCCACAATCACCACCCCCGAAGGAATCTGGTTGAGGATGGCGCGCGAAGTTTCCAGCTTATCATTGATCAGCTCACTAGTAGCACTCAGCTCGAGCATTTCGTGTTTCAGCTTCTCCTGTTCTGCTGTCTGACGCGTGTTGCTTTCGCGCAGGGTGGCGATATAATTATTTTTATTTTTTATATTAAATTCCAGGCACATATCCGTACGGGTAAGCCCTTGTGCCACGCCTTTGGCAAAGGCATAGCAATTTTCGAATCCACATCCGTGACATGCCTCCGTTGTAGTGGCTTTTCCAGTTTTCCCGAGCAGCGCCAGCACCTCATCAATTCGCTTTTGCGGTGGAGCGGGCAGCCGTTGGTCGTCGGGCACGTGGATGCGGCTGAGATCGAGCGTGGCAAATTCTTCCATAGCCTGCTGCCAGACAGCTTCATCGGTTCCTGCCAAGCGTCGCTGCGAATATCCTGTTACCAGAGCGTCGCGCAGATGCTTGTCGCCACCCGCGGTCATGCCTGGCCCCATTACACAACCATTGTTATAAAAAATATTGAAATGATGCCGGATCTGGTCGATGTTTTTGCCAAAAGACGCCACGGCCTGCAATGCTTCCGGATCACCTTCCGCCGTTAATGCAGTACCATCAATCAGATTCTGGCAGATGCCGCCCGCCTCCAGTATACCGCTGCTGATGGGATACAACGAACCCATGCGTCCGTGCGGCGGATCAAAATCAGAATATTCAAGCTGACTTTCATGGATGTGATGCTCCTGAAACAAAGCGCGCAACTCCGTAAAAGTGATCACTGCATCCACACCATTTTCGCCGTCAGCACCAGCATGCGCCTTTGCGGCGATACACGGACCAATGTAAACCGTACGAAGTTCTTCCCCAAACTTCTGCCGCATTACGCCCGCCATGGCCTGCATAGGAGCGACGATAGGCGCAAGGTTGTCGGTAAGATGCGGATAAAATTTCGTAACGAAAGCCACCATGGCCGGGCAGTTGGCCATAAGATAAAACTTGCCACGGGTCCGTTCAAAAAGATTTTTATAGGCGCGTGCCACCAAATCGACGCCAAAGGAAGCATCAGCTACTACCTCGAAGCCAAGCTGCCGAATCATCTCTACAAACTTGCGATAGTCGGTGATGTCGGGAAATTCGCCAGAGATACTTGGATCGACCAGAGCGGCCACTTTTTCGTTGGATTGCAGCAACTGTCTCACCTGGCTAATCGATTCGAGATAAGTTATAGCGCCATCGGCACAGGCGCGCACACAGGCGCCGCAACCTATGCACCTCTCATGCTCGATTACCGGTGGCTCGTTGGCCGCAACAATGCGAATAGCATGCACCGGGCATACCCGTGCACATTGCTGACAGTCGGTGCATTTTTCTGTATCGATCCGGATAAGGTTCATGTTTTGTTGAATAAAGCTTTATCAAGTATGTCGATGATGGTTTCCGATGTAATATTATTGTAACGATGCTGGTTGATTTCAATTGCCGGTCCGCTTTCGCAATTGCCAAAGCAGTGTTTCCCTTTGAAATTTACTTTGTGGGTAAGCTGGCGCTCGGACAAATAACTTTTAACTAGTTGAACCAAATGCTTATTCCCCCGTGCAAAGCAGGAACTTCCCAAACAAATTACGATTTCTGTTTTCTGTAGCATGAATCTATTAAAAATTGCGTGAGCAAATATCCATAAAAAAACGACGCAAGATTTTTTTAACGTTAAAAAAATCACGTTGTGAATTTAATAACATAAATATATTATTTTTGGCAGTGGTTCAACAAAAACGATAAAAACGGCTGCATGAGCACTATCCAAAACATTTTACGTAAATACCCAACCCCTGATCGCAGCTTGCTGTTGCCCATCCTCCAGGAGGTGCAACGCAGCGAAGGTTACATTCCGGCGGAAGCGGTAATTATGATCAGCGACTATCTGAAAATTCCTACCAGTAAAGTCTATTCTGTATCGGCATTTTACGAAAGGTTCCGGTTCGCTCCCGGTGCCAAATATGCAATCTGTCTGTGTGACGGAACGGCCTGTCACATGGAAAAATCCGGATTATTAATTAAGGAATTTGAAAAACAACTGGGCATTACCACCGGACAAATTACCCGCGACAAGCTTTTTAGCCTCAACACTTCAACGTGCATGGGCGCCTGCGGAAAAGCTCCGGTAGTAAGGATCAACAACGATTTCCACACCGGTGTCACCATCGAACAGGTTGCTGAACTACTCAATTCCATCAAAAATCAGGAGGAGAAATAATGGAAGACGCCACTGCCAACACCCGCTTTTTGATTGACAATCTGGTACTCAACTTTACCAACGAATACAGCGACGAAGTACATATGCGCCGTGAGCTACTGCTGCACGACAACCTGCGCAAGCCAGTAATTTATGTCGGGATGGGAACCTGCGGAATTGCCGCCGGAGCCGAACAAACCCTCGCAGCGATAACAGAATACCTGTCCCACAACCGGATTGACGCCGAGGTGGTGGAGGTTGGATGCTTTGGTCTGTGCAGTGCCGAGCCACTCATGGACTTTCAGATGCCTGGAAAAGCACGTGTGAGCTTTCAGAAAGTTCACCCTGCCGACGTTCCCGGCCTGCTCGACGAGTGCTTCCACAACCAGCTCTCCGGTAACCATGTGCTGGGACAGGTTCGCAACGAAAACCATGAATATTATCACGACCTGCCCATCATTAACGACCTGCCGTTTTTTAAACATCAAAAACGCATCCTGCTTTACGATTGTGGTGAGATAGCACCTTCCAGCCTCGACGAGTACCTGGCACGCGATGGCTACAAAGCCTTTATGAAAGCCATCCTTAACTACCCGCCCGAAGAAGTTTGTGAAATCCTTGTGAGCAGTGGCCTGCGCGGGCGTGGCGGTGGGGGATATTCCACAGGCGAAAAATGGAAAAAAGTGCGCAACAGTGCTGACGACCAGAAATATTTGATTTGTAATGCCGACGAGAGCGATCCAGGCGCGTACATGGACAGATCACTGGTAGAAGGAAATCCGCACCGCCTGCTCGAAGGCATTGCCATTGCTGCCTATGCCATTGGCGCCAGCAAGGCATACATTTACATACGCTGCGAGTATACCATAGCTGTAAAACGCCTGAAGCTTGCCCTCGAACAAGCCTATAAATTTGGTTTCCTGGGCAACAGTATCGGCAAGAGCGGCTTTAGTCTGCAGGTTTATCTGCGCGAAGGACCCGGCGCTTTTGTGTGTGGGGAAGAGACTGCGTTGATAAAAAGTTTGGAAGGCCGGCGCGGCGTTCCCACCAACAAGCCTCCCTATCCCAGCGAAAAAGGCCTTTTTAATAAACCTACCGCCATCAACAATGTCGAAACGCTCTCCAATGTGCCGCTGATCCTGCTGCATGGCCCGGAGTGGTTCAGGCAAATGGGTACCGCCACCAGCACAGGCACCAAGCTATTTGCACTTAGCGGCGACACCCTCCATACCGGAGTGGTGGAAGTGCCCTTTGGCACAACTGTTCACGACATCATTTATAACATCGGCGGCGGATTAAAAGAAGACAAAAAACTAAAAGCAGTACAGATTGGTGGACCCTCGGGAAGTTTGATTCCTGAGAGCCAAACCGACATCACCATCGACTATCAAAGTTTCGGCACAGAAAACCTCATCATGGGATCGGGAGGCATGGTAGTAATGGACGAAACCAAGTGCATTGTCGATATCGTAAAATACTTTATCAACTTCCTGCAAAAGGAATCGTGCGGCAAATGCATCCCCTGCCGCGAAGGCACCAACCGGATGTTTAAAATCCTGGAAGCCATCACTCACCGCCCCGTAGAGGACGCCAGACATGAATCGTTGTCGCGTTTCAAGGGCATTATGCAGCTCGAAAGCCTGGCATCGGTAATCAAAGAAACTTCGCTGTGCGGACTGGGCAAGACGGCACCCAACCCGGTGTTGACGGCATTAAAGTGGTTCAGAGAGGAATTTGAAGAGCATATCTACGAGCGTCGCTGTCGTGCCAATGTATGCAAGGATCTGCGCACCTTCATCATCAGTGCCGAGCGCTGCACCGGCTGCATGGTTTGCCTTCGCAAGTGCCCCGAAGATGCTATTGTAGGAGCAGCACACCAGCCGCATTTTATCATTCAGGAAAAATGCAATAGCTGCGGTATCTGCTTCGACGTTTGTAAATTTACAGCTATCGATATTTTATAAAAATACAATTCATTGCGGAATTTCAACGCCATCGGCTTCACAACAATAAGGCAGAAAGCTCATGATATTTAATATAGAAGTAAACCAAAAGACGATAAAAGCACGCAAAGGCGACACAATACTGGAGACGCTTCGGCGCAACGGTATCACCGTACCAACGCTGTGCAACATGGAGACATTTACGCCCACAGGAGCCTGTCGCATCTGCGTGGTAGAGATCGAAGGACGCAACGACCTGGTTCCCTCCTGCTCATATCCTGTAGAAGAATGGATGAAAATCCATACCCATTCTCCACGCGTAATCCATGCCCGCAAAACAATTGTGGAGCTGCTGCTGTCGAGCCATCCCGACGACTGCCTTTACTGCATCCGCAACGGAAACTGTGAACTGCAGGACCTGGCCGAGCAGCTGGGCATCCGCGAGCGCCGCCTGCCCATGGTGAAAACTTTTTTGAAACAAGACCCATCGAGCGCCAGCGTAGTGCGCGACTCAGCCAAGTGCGTTTTGTGCGGACGCTGCGTGCGCTTCTGCAAAGAACGCATCGGCATCTCCACTCTCGACTTTATTGGCAAAGGGATGAAAACCCTTGTGGGTCCTACATTCAACAACCAGCTAAACGTATCCAATTGCATCAACTGCGGGCAATGCATCATGATGTGCCCCACGGGAGCACTGCACGAAAAGGACAACATTAGCCAGGTGCAGCACGCACTGCAAGACCCGGAAAAATATACCGTAGTGCAAGTATCACCAACGGTATCGGTGTCACTGGCCGAAGAGTTTAATGTAAAACCCGGCCGTGAGCTCGATGGCCTGCTGGTAGCCACACTGCGAAAAATAGGCTTCCGTAAAGTTTTTAAAACAGCTTTTGGCGCTGATATGATGGTGTTGCAAATTGTGGACGAGCTGATGCAACGCATCGAAGATAACACGCTCCTGCCCATGTTTTCGAGCGACTGTCCTGCTTTTGTAAAATACATGGAAGAGTACCACCACGACCTGCTGGATCACCTTTGCACATCCAAATCACCGCAGCAGATTACCGGCAGTCTTATCAAACATCACTTTGCACGTCAGCAGAAAATCAAGGCCGAGACCATCCATTCGGTGTCGCTGATGCCCTGCACTGCCAAGAAGTTTGAAGCACAACGCGACGAAAATACCCACCGCGGCATATCCGATGTGGATACTGTACTCACCACCCGCGAGCTGGCGCGACTTATCCGCCTTTACGGCCTCGACATACAGCAGGTTGCCCCCGAGCTGCCCGACTCGCCTTTTGCAATCCGCAGCTCGGCGGGAAAAATTGTGGGTGCCAGTGGCGGCGTGGCAGAAGCCGTGTACCGGACGATATATTTCAAGCTTACAGGCAAACAAATGGTCAATTTCAAAGTCACTGCTTTGCGTGGCAACAAAGCCATCAAAGAAGTGCATGCGAAAATAGGAAATACCAAAATTGGCTTTGCAGCGGTAAACGGGCTGGCCAATGTTTTTGATCTGATAAAACAAATCAAAGCCGGACGCGACGACCTTCATTTTATCGAGGTGATGGCCTGCCCGGGCAGTTGCATAAACGGTGGCGGACAACCACTGACCAAAAACACCAATGCCATCAATGCGCGCATAAAAACACTTTATGATATCGATGACAAAGAATCGATCAAGGTATCTCACAAAAATCCATCAGTTATCGATCTTCTCGAAAAATATCAGGGGCGCGAATATGAATCGTTTCGGGAGAATTTCAAGACATCTTTCCGCCCGCGCGAAGTGATGCGATAGCGTTTTATCATTGCCAACAGGCCTTTTATTTTATTAATAAATGATTTGATTTTTAAAAACTGAACTACTTTCCGTATCAAACTGCCCTGCACCTGAGACGTTGAAATAAACTTGACTATGAATTCCAAAAATAACTGATCATGAAAAAGACAATTCTTATTGTAGATGACGACATGGATTATCTATATCAGCTAAAGTTGAAAATAGAAGGTTTCGGCTTTGAGGTTGTCACCGCCGACAGCCAGCACGAAGGCGAGCAGTTGATAGAAACCTTTAAGCCCGACCTGGCTATTCTTGATCTGATGATGGAAAATGAAGACAGTGGCTTTGTACTCAGCTACAAGATGAAAAAAAAGTATCCCGATGTACCCATAATAATAGCTAGCTGCGTTACAGCCGAAACCGGTATGTCGTTCGATCTGAGTGAAGAGAGCGATCATCAATGGATCAAAGCCGACCTGTTTCTCGACAAAGGCTTCCGCGGCGATCAATTGGAGAAGGAGATTAAGAAGCTATTGAAGATATAGCTGCTATGGCAACATTAAAAATCCTGGTGGTCGACAATGAGCCGGACATCCGTTCGAGGGTGACACGCATCCTGCGCAACTTCAAAGTGGATTATCCTTTTATGGATCAGGTGTACGAATTTGAAATTTCGGAGGCAGGCACAGGCGAGGAAGCCATCGAACAAATCGACCGGAAGCAGCCCGACATTATGCTGCTCGAAAACAAACTTCCGGGCATAAAGGGCGTGATGGTACTCGAAGACATCCGCAACAAAAAATTAGATATTTCTGTGGTGATGATCACTGAATATGCCTCGTCGGAGTTGGCCGTTAAGATTGCCAACGACGATGCTGTCGACTTTATTCAAAAACCAATTACACCACAGGAGCTCAAGTCGTCGCTCAAAACAATTACCAAAAAAATATACCTGAAACGCATGGCGCGCAAGATGGCGCCCAAAGACAAACAGGTACGGTTTCAGTTTCTTTCGGTGCTGTCGCACGAGCTTAAAGCCCCGCTCAATGCCGTGGAAGGCTATCTGAACATGGTAAAAGAACGCCAGCTGGGGACCAATCTTAACGATTACAACGAACTGATAGACCGCTCGCTAAAAAGACTTCATGGAATGCGCAGCCTGATCTTAGATCTGCTGGATCTTTCCAAAATAGAATCGGGTGTGCGAAGCCAACGACCCAAAAATACTGACCTGGTTGAAATTGCCCGCAACGCCATCGATACCATAATGCCTTTCGCCATTCAAAAAGAGGTAACTGTAAACCTGGACGCTCCCGAAAAGCTCGTGATGATGTTTGATGCCAACGAGATAGAAATCATCTTCAACAACCTTATTTCTAACGCCATCAAATACAACCACCAGGGCGGCACCATAGATATCACTTTACGATCCGAAGATCATCAAACCATGATAAGTGTAAAGGATACGGGCATAGGCATCAGCCAGGAAGATCAGGAAAGGCTTTTCAAAGATTTCGTCCGTATAAAAACCAGTCAAACCAAAAATATCACCGGCAGCGGCCTGGGATTGTCGATCGTGAAAAAGGTGGTGGAACTCAATAAAGGTCATATCACGGTAGAAAGCCAACCCGGCCAGGGAAGCACCTTCAGCATTTGGCTGCCCGTACCCGACAGGAAAGATGACAAACCTTTATCCACCTCTGCCAGCGCAACTTCCTAATCCTGGAGCCATGAAGCCCATACCTGACAAAACCATCGAACGGCTGAGCATGTATCGGCGCAACCTGATGGCTGTTATAAATAGCGGCACCAAATACCTTTTTTCGCACCAACTGGCAGCGCTCATGCACACCACACCGGTGCAAGTACGCCGCGACATCATGCTGATAGGATATAGCGGCACCATGCGCAAAGGCTATCATATCGGTGATTTGGTGGAGCGTATCGGTAACATCATTGACAGCCACGACGGGAAAAATGTGGCCGTTGCAGGAATCGGTAACCTGGGCAAAGCCATCATCAGCCACTTCAACGGCAAGCGCAGCAAGCTTCGCATCATCGCTGCCTTCGACAACGACCCGGAAAAATACGGCCATCTCTTTGCCGGAGTCAGAACCTATCCGATGTCGCAAATCAACGAGATTGTCAAACAACAAAATATCTCCATCGGCATCATTTCCGTACCTGAGGGTAATGCCGAAGAAGTAGCCGAAAGACTCGTTAACGCCGGCGTGACGGGCATCCTTAACTACACCTCGTGCCCGCTCAGGGTGCCTGCTCATGTGTACCTCGAGGAATATGACATGCTCACCTCCATCGAAAAAGTGGCGTACCACACCAAGGCGCTTCTTGATATTAATATGTTGTAAATTGAGAAATGGATTGTAAATGATGAAGGATGCCATTTTATTGGCAAACATGCCGATTTGTGCAAAAGACTGCCTGCATACATCCAACCTGCCTAAGACGGATTAAAAATTACTTTGCAGGAATAACCGGTTACACCGTCCAATTTTGTAATACACGTTTCGCCCAGTTTTGCTCTAATGTTCGTTCCTTTGTTAAAGCAAATTTAAGTTTTAACAAAATGAAATTCAATCCAGAAAAATGCGCCATTGCCGATGAACGGATGAAACCTTTTATCGATGCTGACGAGCTGTGGGGACACCTGCAGCAACCCAAACCTGATGCAGCGCGTGTACGCGAAATTATTGCCAAATCGCTCAACAAAGAACGACTGACCCTGGCAGAAACGGCGGCGCTCATCCTGGCTGATGAGCCGGAACTGATAGAAGAGATAAAAAATGGTGCCCGCGAACTGAAGAAAAAAGTGTACGGCAACCGCATCGTGCTTTTCGCCCCTTTGTACATCGGCAATCATTGCATCAACAATTGTAAATATTGTGGCTTTAAAGCTTCTAATAAATTTGCCGTAAGGCGAACGCTCACCGACGAGGAAATTATAAAAGAAACTGAAGCCCTCGAAGACAACGGACAGAAGCGGCTGATCCTGGTTTACGGCGAGCATCCGAAATACAGCCCCGAATACATTGCGCATACCGTGCGACTGGTTTATGGAGTAAAAAAAGGTAATGGAGAAATACGTCGTGTAAATATCAACGCAGCGCCACTTGAAATTGAAGGCTTTCGCACCGTGAAAGAAGCCGGCATCGGCACCTTCCAGGTTTTCCAGGAGACCTATCACCCGGAAGAGTATAAAACATACCATCCCAGCGGCCCCAAGAGTAACTTCGAATACCGCCTCACCTCACTCGACCGTGCTCAGGAAGCCGGTGTGGATGACGTGGGCATCGGCGCTCTGTTTGGCCTCTACGACTGGCGCTTTGAAGTGATGGGATTGGTTCGCCACACCAACCACCTCGAAGCAGTTTACAATGTTGGCCCACACACTATCTCTTTTCCGCGCATTAAGGACGCTTCCGAATTTGATATCAATCCGAAATATGAGGTGAACGATGACGACTTTGTGCGCATCATCGCCATCCTCCGTCTGGCAGTGCCCTACACCGGGATGATACTTACAGCCCGTGAAGCGCAGCACGTTCGTACCGAGGTGATGCAGTTTGGTGTATCTCAGATCGACGGCGGCACCAAGCTTGAAATAGGCAGCTACTCCGATTCACTCAACGAGGAGCAAAACCTCAACCGCGAGCAGTTCAAGATAAACGATCCGCGCTCGCTTGGCGAAGTTGTGGATGAGCTGCTCGATCATGGCTATCTGCCGTCGTTTTGTACGGCCTGTTACCGCAAAGGGCGCACCGGCGAGCATTTTATGGAGTTCTCAGTGCCTGGATTTATCAAACGGTTCTGCACCCCCAACGCCATGCTTACCCTTGCCGAATACCTCGAAGATTACGCCAAACCCGAAGTGGTGACCAAAGGCTGGAAAGTGATCGAAGAGAACAAAAAAGAGCTTGCAGGGTTTGACCGGCTGGAGGAGCTCAACGAGCGCATCGAACGCATAAAAAATGGTGAACGTGATCTTTATTTTTAAATTTAAAATGGATTCTTTTTTATTAATACAGCATTAATCGTAATGAAGCAAACTAAGATCTTAGGTCTTTTGATACAGGATCGTATCAAGGAGGCAGGCCGCACACAGCAAGTGCTCTCTAATTATCACCACCTCATCCGTTCCCGGCTGGGTTTTCATGAGCTGGACGATGCATCGAACAGCAGAGCCGGCATTATTACGCTGGTACTTCACGATATGCCCGACGAATGGCGGGCTTTGGAAGAGGAGCTGAAAACCATCAGCGGAATAGAAATTCAGGAAATGTTATTTCAATATTAAAACAAGCACTATGGAAATGATAGAAATTTTAGGATTATATGTCGGCAAAAGAGTGGACGACAAAAACCCGCTGCAGCAGGTGCTTACGCAATATGGCCACATTATCCGCACCCGGCTGGGGCTTAGTGCCACCAGTTGTGCTTACGGCATAATTCTGCTTGAGCTTTTTGGCAACAGCACGGAAATAAAAAACCTGAAAGCTGCCCTCGAAAAAATTGAAGGCTTGCAACTTCAGAATATGTCGTTCGAATCCTGATCAGTTTTTTTGTGATTAAAACAGGCAGAAGCTTGTAAAAAATATTTCGGACGAGGCTTCGGTGGCTGAGCTTGTCGAAGCCCTCGTCCGAATCTTTATCCAGAATCTGGCTTCGACTGCGCTCAACCTGCGATACTTTTAAATTTAGCTTTGGCTGGTTTTAACTACGCCCACCAACCTAAGTAGTGTCTATTCTGTAATTCCACCCCACCGGACGCAAAGCGCGTTACATTCAAAAATTCCCCACATCTGCTATTTATCTGTAATAATGAACACGTGTCCGCGTTCGCTCAACTGTATTAATTATTTAATCAGCAGTTGCTGCATCGCCCTATGGCATAGGAAAACCATAGGTTTGCAGCACAGACGTTGGACGAACAATGATTATTGGTGGAGGCTGGTGCCGTTTTTAAAATTATTTTCGCAGACGAATTAAAAGTGTGCGATTCTTCAGGCTGAATTCTAATCAGGCCAATGTAACGGCACCCGTTTTCAAAGAAAAAAGAAGAGATAAATTATGATCACATTGCTCAAAAAAGAGGTGAGTGCCTTTTTAAGTTCGTTGATCGGCTACATTGTAATCACAGTGTTTTTGCTTATCAATGGCTTGTTTCTGTGGGTTTTTGCCTCCGATTTCAACATCCCTGATTTTGGCTACGCCACTCTGGAAGGGTTGTTTATGATTGCGCCGTTTGTGTTTTTGTTTCTCATCCCGGCCATCACCATGCGGTCGTTTGCCGACGAAAAGCGTAGCGGCACCATCGAGTTGCTCTTCACCCGTCCGCTGAGCGACAACAGCATCATCCTGGCCAAATATTTTGCCGGTGTGGTATTGGTAATTTTTTCGCTTTTACCCACGCTCATCTATGCCTGGTCGGTTTATCAACTGGGCATGCCCAAAGGCAACCTCGATACCGGCGGCATGTGGGGCTCGTACATCGGACTGTTGTTTCTTGGTGCCACCTTCGTAGCCATCGGACTATTTTCATCATCGCTCACCAGCAACGTCATCGTGTCGTTTATCATCGCTGTGTTTCTGAGCCTCTTTTTTTACGTTGGTTTCGATTTTATCCACTCGCTCGAATTGTTTGGCCCGGTTGATTTATTTGTAAAATCGCTTGGCATCAACACGCATTATATCTCCATGAGCCGCGGCGTTATTGACACACGCGACCTCATTTATTTTGTGAGCATCATCACCTTTTTTATCCTTATCACGCGCATCTCACTCGAAAGCAGAAAATGGTAAAAGAAAATCATAACAACCCATCAGTTCCCAATACCCGCAAATTGCGACGCAACAATCTGACGGCGCTGGCGCTGGGGCTTATCATCATCATACTTGTCAACATCATCAGCGCGCGCATCTTCACACGTTTCGACCTGACCAGCGAGAAGCGTTTCACTTTGTCGGAAGCCACCAAAGATATGCTTGCGCAAATCGACGACCTGGTCTATTTCCGGGTCTATCTGGAAGGAGAATTTCCAGCAGGCTTTAAGAAACTGCAGCGCGAAACCATCGACATGCTCAATGAATTCAGAGCTTACAACTCCAATATAGAATACGAATTTATAAATCCGACGGCCAGCAGCAATGCTACGGAGCGGCAACGCATCTTCAGCATGTTGGTCGAAAAAGGTCTGGAACCTACCGACCTGCAAGTGAAGACCAAAGAAGGCACGTCCAGTACGATGATTTTTCCGGGTGCTATTGTTGCATTTCAGGGACGTGAGATGGCAGTTTCGTTGCTTGCCTCCCGCCGTGGTGTAGGCCCAGAAGAGGTACTGAACAGCTCCATTCAAAACCTGGAGTTTGCCCTTGCCGACGCCATTCGCAAGGTCATCAGCAATAAGCGCCCTGCGATCGCTTTTATCGAAGGGCACGGAGAACTTACCGCCGAAGAAACCGCCGACGCTTATCTGGCACTGAACGAATATTACAGCGTGCAACGCGTGCGCCTCGACGGCAAGCTCACCAGCCTCAGCGAGCGCGAAGGCTCCGACACATTAAACACACGCATCCGCAATAAATTTCAGGCTCTTATCACCGCACAACCCGACTCAGCTTTTTCTGACAAAGACAAATTTATCATCGATCAACACATCATGCGTGGCGGTCGCGTTTTGTGGCTCATCGATCCGGTGGCTGCCAGCCTCGACAGCCTGCAAACCAACCAGGAGTTTATTGCCATGGCCAAAGACCTCAACCTTACTGATCTGTTTTTCAATTATGGCTTTCGCATCAACAACAACCTGGTGATGGATCTGAGCGCCCTGCCCATTCCTGTAAAAGTAGGGCAAACTGCCGGGCAGCCCAAGTTCGATTTCTTCCCGTGGTTTTACTTCCCCATTCTGACGCCTGCCACCGATGATCCCATTGTAAAAAATCTCAACGCTATAAAAACAGAGTTTATCAGCAGCATCGATTTTGTAGAAACCACTGCCGAGCTTCAAAAAGAAGTACTCCTGACAAGCTCGCGCTACTCGCGAACGGTAAATACTCCTGTGCTCATTTCACTGGAAATGCTAGGGAAACCGGCAGACGAAAGGCTTTACAGTAAAAAATATATTCCTGTGGCAGCAAGGATAGAAGGTAAATTTAAATCGATGTACGACCAACGGATGCCACCGGAAATATTGAAAAGCAAAGAGATCGATTTCAAATCGGAAAGCCCCGCCAACAAGATGATTGTGGTGGCTGATGGCGATCTGATCCGCAACCAGATGCAACGCTCAGCGGGCAAAAACTTGCCACTGCCACTGGGCTACGACAAATATACCGGGCAACAGTTTGGCAACAAGGATTTGCTGCTCAACATGATGAACTATCTCACCGACGACTCAGGGCTGATTTCTATCCGTTCGCGTGAGCTGAAAATACGCCTCCTCGACCAGGCCAAAATAGAAAACGAACGCCTCTTCTGGCAGGTGCTCAACATCGGGCTACCCATCCTGCTGGTGCTCATTTTTGGGCTGGTGCAGGCATGGCTGAGACGCAGGCGTTACACAAAGTAGTTTGCAAAATGAATTGTTAATGCTGTTTTTTTTATTAATATGAAAACCACGACAACGAACAAATCGCGACAAGCGCAACAGCAAAAGCTTCCGGAGCCGCAAAAGCGTATCACCAAATACCTTGTGTGGGTGCCATTTGTTTTTGCTTTTGTGTTGTATGCCAACAGCATCAACAACGAGTTTGCTCTCGACGACATTCCGCAGATCACTACCCATCGCTATGTGCAGCAGGGCTGGGCGGGCATCGGCGAGCTGATAAGCACCAACTACTGGAGCGCCAGCAACGAAAATCTGGGCTATTACCGTCCGTTATCGCACGTTTCGTTTGCCATCGAAAATGCTTTGCACGGCAACAATCCGCACATCATGCATTTTATCAATGTGCTGCTTTATGCCCTTACGGGGATGGTGGTATTTTTGTTTCTATCGGCACTCTTTAGGCGCATGCCGTGGTTTGTGCTGGTGGCCACGCTGCTTTTTATGGCGCATCCGGTGCATACCGAAGTAGTGGCCAACATCAAAAGCCGCGACGAAATCCTGAGTTTTCTCAACGGCACGCTGGCACTGTGGCTTGCTTTTAATTACAGTAAAAACAAATATTTGCCGGCGCTCATCCTTTCGTGGATATTTTATTTCCTGGCACTCCTGAGCAAAGAAACCGCCATGACGACCCTGGCGCTGGTGCCATTTATGATTTATTTTTTCACACCCAAAAAAGCCGGTCGCATAGCAAGCATCACCTTGTCGTTTGTGATCGTCTCTGGACTGTTCTTAATTTTGAAATACGCTCTCATCGGCACTTTGTCCGGCAACCCGCCCAATGAAATCAACGTGTATCCTTATCAGGAAACGGCTGTGCGTATCCCCACCACACTTTACATCTTCGGCATGTACCTGTGGCGGCTTGTCGTTCCGGTGCGCTTACTTTACGACTATTCGTACAACCAGATTCCGGCAGCTACCTGGGCAAGTCCTGTTGTGTGGCTGAGTTTGCTCATTGCGATAACGCTAATCGTAATTGCTTTTAAAAGATTAAAACGAAGAAACATCATCTCCTTCTCCATCTTTTATTTTGGAATCACCCTTTCGGTGGGATTGGCTTTTGTGCTCTTGCGCGGCGGCATAATGGCAGAGCGTTTTTTGTATGCGCCGGTGCTGGGCTTTTCGTTGGCGGTGACTTATCTGCTGTTTAAACTTTTACCACGCGATGCCAAAACAAAAACGATTATCTACGATTTCCGACCAATGGCTTCCAAAGTGATGGCTGCGTCGCTGTTGCTGCTCCTGGTGTTTTACAGCGTCCGCACCATTGCCCGCAACCCTGACTGGAAAAACAACTTCACGCTTTTTACCCATGATGTTCGTTACGGAAGTAACAGCGCTTTGCTCACCAAACACTATGGCAGCGAACTCATCAACCAGTCAGTGGCCGCCACCGATCAGGCAGAGAAAGACTCGTTGATGCAACGCGGCATTGCAAAGGTGGAGCAATCATTAAAAATCAATCCTGCTTTCAGCGAAGCGTGGTTCAAGCTCGGATATGCGTATTATCAGCTACGTGATTACGAAAAGTCGATTTCTTGTTATAAAAAGACAAATCAAAACAACTCGATGAACTTGTCGAATATGGCGCTGGCTTATTATATGAAAGGGGAGCATGGCGAGGCTTTGCGGCTGCTGAACCGCTCGCTGGAGCTTGACCCACATAATAGCACCGCCCGCAGCAACCTGCCGCTGGTGGAGCGTGCCTTCGACCAGAAATTGCAGATGCTCAAACGAAATCCTTCCGACGACCCACAGCATCATTACGAGCTGGGCAACCTGCTCATCGACATGAAAAACTACCCGGAGGCGCTGGTGCAATTTCGCCAGGCTGCCGATCTGAAACCCGATTTCATAGCAGCGCTCATCCAGTTGGGAAATACGTATTATGCGCTACAGGATTACAACAATGCCATTATTGCTTTCCGCGAGGTAATTCAACAAGAACCCGACAACAGTGAAGCTCGCAGCAAGCTCAGCCATCTTTATGGGTTAATTGGCAACGCAAAAATGCAGCAGTACTACAGCCAAAGTCCGTCCAGGTAGCAAACAGCAGATTAATAATGAAAAGATTTTAATAAAAAAGATACTGATAAGCATGAAAAGAAACAAGATATTAATCATCATCGCAGTGGTGCTGGCCGCAGCAGCGATAATATTAATCTTCCAAAACCGAAGAAACACGTTGCGAACGGATCGGGTAGAATTTGCCATCAACGACACCAGTAGCGTGACGAAAATTTATATGGCCGATATGCAAGGCAACGAGGTGCTGCTGAAAAAAGAAACGCCATCGCACTGGACCCTCAACGACAGCATGACAGCCCGAATTGATGGTGTAGAAATGCTGCTGAACACCATGTCAAGGCTGGCTGTAAAAGCTCCCGTGCCACGCGCCAGTTACAACACGGTGATAAAACGCCTGGCGTCCACCTCGATAAAAGTGGAGATTTATCAACAGAAATATCGCATCAAACTTTTTAACCGCATCAAATGGTTTCCGCACGAAAAACTTGTCCGTACCTATTACGTGGGAAGTTCCACGCCCGACAACCAGGGATCGTTCATGCTCAAAGAAGGCAGCGACACGCCTTTTGTGGTGTACCTGCCAGGGCTCAGAGGTTACGTTTCGGCACGCTATACCGCCTTTGCCAGCGACTGGCGCGACCACTCCATCTTTGCTAAAAACCCTGCGGAAATTCGTAAGATAAAACTGGATTTCTTTCAGGAACCCGACCAATCTTATACGCTCGAAAAGCCTAGCGCCAGCGAAGTAATATTAACACCTGCCGCTAGTGGGAAGCCTCTCGACAACTTTGACACTACACGCGTCATTGAGTTTTTCAATGCTTTTCGCAATATCCGTTTCGAGGCAGCCTTCGAAAACATCACCAAAAGTTACAAAGATTCCATCCTGCAGCAACCACCTGTGCACCGGATTACCATAACCGACACCACCGGCAACAGCCGCACCATCACCACCTACCGTCGCGATAATCTGAATTTGCAGGAAGACTTCGACGGCAATCTGCTGCCCTACGACATCGACCGCCTTTATGCCCTGCTGCCCGAAGGCAACGATCTGGTGATCATACAATATTTCGTGTTCGATCCCATCACCAGACCGCTCGACTGGTTTAGAGGGGAAGACGAAGAAAGTAGGTAGTAGGTATTAAGTAGAGAGGAATGACGATGCACAATGGATGAATGACGATGGACGGTTTTCGAGCATGAAAAATAATTGGCGCCAATTCGCTTAATTGGTGATAATTCGTGGAAAAAGTAGAAAAAAGTTGGTTATAAATTTCTCTCGGCTTTCGCCAAATAAACCCTCAGAGGTAAAGTAGATTTTCCTCCCCGCCATTTTATGACGATAAAAGATTTTTGATTTCCCTCTGTTGCCTGTGGTGAAGAATAATTTGGCTTTTCTCTGCGCCTACGCGTCTCTGCGGTAAATCTGATTTCTTGTATTTCTCCGCGCCTCTGTGGCTTTGTGGTGAGAAAGCAAGCGGCATTCCCTAAAACTGCACAACAAGTTTCAGGTTTATCTGGCGAGGTGTGAGGAAATTAGGTACAGCATATTTGCGCCCCGAAACGTCGGTAATCCAGAGATAAGAAATTGTATTGTTGACCTGCAGGAGGTTAAAAATCTCCAAACTCAGCCACATCGACTTCAGATGCCCCAGCGGATTTCCTTCTTTAAAACTCGTATGACTGCCGATGAGCTGCTTTGAAAAGCCGATATCGACACGGCGATAGGAAGGCATTCGGAATACCTGCTGGTAGCGTTGCGACTTAGGCGGTCCAAACGGCAGGCTGGTGCCAAAATATAAAGCCAGATGCATTTTGTAGGTAGGATTCATTGGCAGGTAATCCTGGAAAAACATACTGAACCTTACGCGCTGGTCAGTAGGACGAGGGATATAACCCGGCTCCACCTTTTCATTTACATACGCTTCAGGGTTGGGTATCGAGCCTGTCCCCGACTCTTCGCCCTCTGCGTTAAAATATTGATAATAAAAATCACCATAAATATCTTCCTGTGTCTTCATCACCGAAAGGCTTGCCCACGATTCGATGCCGGGCACAAACTCCCCGTTTATTTTCACATCAATACCCGTAGCATATCCGCGGGCGCGCTCGTTGGCGTAATAGCGAATGCGCACATTGTCCACCTCGTAAGGGATCAGATCATCAAGGAATTTATAATAAACTTCAGTAACAAACTTAAACGGGCGTCCCCAGATGGTAAGGTTCCAGTCGGCGCCGCCCACCAGATGGATCGACTTCTGGGCTTTTTGCCCTTCCACTATCTGACCATCAAAATTGCGCAGCTCCCGGTAAAAGGCCGGCTGATAATAATATCCGGCAGCCAGCCGGAACAAAATATCGTGTGTCCATTTGGGATGGTACGAAAGCGAAGCCCTCGGACTTACCAAAAACTCCTCGCTATAGTCCCAATACTGGCTGCGCACCCCGGCAGTGACGGCAAAGTCGCGGCGGTTGTTGCCCAGATTCCAGGTATTTTGTATGAATCCGCTGTAGCGATTCGACGACAATTTTACATCCGAAGAGGCAAAGAAATTCATCGTCAGCGGCGTCAAAGGCTGGAAAGGCGCTCCGATATCGTTGGGCGGATGCGGCAGAGTAAAGCCGGCCGAGTCGATGAGTTCCCATTCATGCAATGCATCATCGATAATTTCGTGCTGGTATTTAACGCCCCAGGTAAGATAATTGGAAGCCGACTCCCAGGAGCCACGGTGCTCGGCAGTCATCACGGTTGCGTTGAGGTAGTTGCGGGCATGATTCAGAAACGTCCCAACCCCATCGGTGCTCACCACATCGCCAAAGTCACTTTGGCCCAATCCGGACTGCACACGCCCGATCCAGTATTGTCCCTGGATGTCGAAGGTCTCGCTTTCGTCGCTGTTAAAGGCAGAGGTGATAAAATTGAGTTGGGTTTGTTTAGTGGGATTGTAAATAAGTTTGAGCGCTCCCATGTAGGTTTTGTACTGGTCAGTTTCGCGGCCATCGAAATAAACCGTGAGCCGCTTGGCCTCGCTGATGGTTCCGAAATTTGTTTCGCGCGTAGTGGGAACCAGCTCAAACTTATTATCGGCATAATTGCCCAAAAATGACAGCTCCAACTTTTCGCTCAACTGATAGCGCAAAAGCGTTTGCACATCAAAAAACACAGGCTGGTAATCTCCTTTGGTCTCCAGGCCTTTCAACACATACTGGTTGCTTTTGTACCGTACGCCGGCCAGATACGAAAACCGGTTTGACTTATCGACACCTTCCAGATGTGCCGTAGCTCCCAGCAAGCTGGCTGTTACCGAGCCACCAAACTCCTGCGGGCGCTTGTATTTTATATCCAGCGCCGACGACATCTTGTCGCCATACCTGGCATCGAAACCACCTGCCGAAAAAAGTATGGAAGCCGTCAGGTCGGAGTTAAGGAAACTCATTCCCTCCTGCTGTCCTGAGCGAATAAGAAAAGGGCGGTAAATCTCTATACCATTTACATACACAAGGTTTTCGTCGAAGTTGCCACCGCGCACCGAATACTGTGAACTCAGTTCATTGTTACTGGCTACGCCGGGCAGGGTTTTTATCAACGACTCCACACTGCCTGTCACGCTGGGAATCACCGTTACTCCTTTGGGATCGATGCGTTGCAGATTGGTATTGCGGATGCGTTCATCCTGTATGGTGATATCGGGGAGCATCTCGGCCGATGGCACCAGGGTAATATTTATCGTCAGGCTTTCACCGGGCGAAAGACGTGCTTTTTTTTCTGAAGATTCAAAACCAACAAAAGAAAAGATGATGCGCAGCTCTTCGTTTGCCGGAACACGCAGCGTGTAATCACCGCGCTGGTCGGTTGCCGTTCCACCCGGCAAGCCAAATATCGAAACGTTAACAAGCTCCAGTGGCCGACCCTTTTCGTTGGTCACCTTTCCCTGCAAGGTAGCCTGCGTCCCGGTTTGTGCCATTAATCCAAAAGATGCAATGCAGAGCATCAACAAGCTCATTAATTTGATGAGCTTGCTATTACAATGCTTAGGGGTAGCTATCCAAAGGTTCATGTAGAGATTGTATTAATACTTGTCGTCCTTTTGTTTTTTGAACTTTCCTTCTTTCCAGGCTTTGATAAAAGCTGCCCAGGCAAAAGGATTCATCACGCTGATAGGCTGAGTCTGCCCAATATAATAGAGTTTGCTGGTCTCACGGCCGATGTAATTTTTGTAATTCAAACTTCCATCCATCTTATAGCTTTCCACACGGTAGCGCATTTCGGCGCGGTCCAGGTTTTTGCGGGCTATTTCTAAATCGTCGTCGGGAATGTCGAGATTAACAAAGGCTTCCTTAAAATCTTCGACGGTAGGCCAGGGATAAATGATGGTTGGCTCCAGCAGGATGGTGTCTGCATCCATTACATGTATCAATGAATAGCGGTCGCGGGAAATGCTATCGGGGATCACATAATAGCTCCCCTTGAAACCGATTGCTGAAAACTGCACCGTATCCGATTTCATGGCCACAAATGAGAAATAGCCATAATAATCGGTAATGGTTCCGCGGCGCGAATTTTTGATGAGGATAGTAGCAAAGGACACCGGATTGAGGCTGTCGGCTGTCACCACCACGCCCGAGAATTGTATCAGTCGTTTGTTGGGATCGGCATTTTGTGAAAACCCATCTACATGCACAAGAAGCGTAAGGAGCAGCACATACAGAAGGGTTTTTGTTGCCATTAGAATTTACTGTGGATTTGTTATCCGGAAATTATAAATCTTACAAACGGCACGGCCTGTTATTTATTTTTGATGCCATCAGACCTTTGGGGTATTATAAAAAAAGCCGTTGCGTATCAGGATAGCAACAGCTCATGTTGTGTAAGTTTTTAGTACTACCTGTGGTTTACACCAGACAGGTGCCTTTTTCGCGGTACTCTTTCAGCACAGAGTCAACTCCGTTTTTATTGATGGTTCTCAATATAGAAGTTGTAATATTGATCGTGACCCAACGATTCTCTTCAACAAGAAAGAGTCTTTTCTTTTGGAGGTTTGGGTAAAATCTTCTCTTTGACTTACGGTTCGAGTGGGAAACCTTATTGCCAACCATCATTCTTGTTCCTGTAATATCACATTTACGTGCCATTGTATTCTATTTTATCGGGTTACTTTCCAAAAAGGGGTGCAAAGAACGCTTTAATTTTTTAATTGACAAAGCAAACCATACAATTTTTTGATAAAATGATAACTTACAACAAGTTGTTGAAGAAAATTTCAGCACTGAAGCGCAGAGCCGGTGCGGATTGTTAATTTTGCATTTCTGAACAAGATTGCAGCGCATGAAAAAAGATGTAAGTAAAATCCGAATAATACCACTCCTTCTGTTGATGTTTTTGATGGTTGCCTCGAGTGCCACAGCGCAGGAATATAAAAAGGTGACTCCCGAAAAGGGAGAAGGCATCTTTGGAATGTTGCGCCGCTACAACCTGGAGCCCAATGATTATTTTGATGCTTTTATCGAACTCAACAAAAAAAATCTTGGAGATGACCTGCTGCTAAAAACAGGACAAAATTATCTTTTGCCCATTCAGATCGAAGACGCAGAGGGAAACCCAATAGAATCGGGAGTTTTTCCAATATTCGGCCCTAAATATCAACGGGTAGATTTTAAAGACAACATCTTGCAGGGTGCTGTTTTTTATATCGTTTCGGGTCATGGCGGTCCCGATCCGGGCGCCATGGGGCGCAGTGGCGGGCATGTATTATGCGAAGACGAGTATGCTTACGATATCGGGCTGCGTCTGGCACGCAACCTGCTCGAGCACAACGCTACCGTCTACATCATCACCCGCGATCCCGACGATGGCATTAGAGACGACCGCTATCTGAAATGCGACAAGGACGAATATTGCTGGCCTGATGAAGAGATTCCACTCAACCAGACACGCCGCCTAAAACAACGGGTTGATGCCATCAATGCGCTGGCTAAAAAATATGGCGGACAATACCAACGCACCATAGAGCTGCATGTCGATTCGCGTTACGAAGAGCACAATGTCGACATTTTCTTTTATCACCATCCCAACAGCAGACGCGGCCAGGAACTCAACAATACCCTCTTCACCACCATCAAAGAGATGTACGAACGCCATCAGCCCGGACGCGGCTACAAAGGTTCCATCAGTGGGCGGCGTCTTTACATGTTGCGATACGCCAACCCTGTGTCGACTTATATCGAACTGGGTAACATCAACCATCCGCGCGATCAGAAACGCCTGCTCGAGGTGAGCAACCGGCAGGCCATTGCAAATTGGCTTACACTGGGATTGCTGAAAGATTATGCTAATTCGAAGAAGTAAGGTCGCAGGCGGCAGTTCTCAGTTCTCAGGCAAGGTCATTATTTCAATTTCAATTAATAACACTTTGCTGTGGCCTATAGAAAAACAGCGACATGAGTAGATAAAGCACGATGATGAGTGGCAAGGCATAAGCTAAGATGGTGATGACAAGCAAGACAGCGAACGCTGCGAAAACATACCGCAGTTGGTTGGCCTGCCAACTCAGATTTTTCAGCTTGAGCGAAAACAAAGGTATTGGTGCTACCATTAGCCACGAGAAAACGATGGCCAATACGAGTAGCAACCAATAGTTGTCGAGGAATCCCAGTAACATCGTATGATCGCGGGAAATGGCCTGTGCGGCAACCAATGGCAGCGAAGCAAAAAATAGTGCATTAGCAGGAGTGGGCAATCCAATAAAACCTTCTTTTTGTGTCGGATCAATATTGAACTTTGCCAGACGTAGTGCCGAAAATGCCGGAATTAGAAAAGCGGCAAAGAGCATCACTTCCAACCCTCCAACAGTAACAGCAGGCATGTTTGAAGCTGCCATCATTATTTGATAAAGGATAAAAGCAGGCGCCAGCCCAAAGCTGATGAGGTCGGCAAGTGAATCGAGCTGAATTCCGATGTTGCTCCTGGCATTCAGCAGGCGCGCCAACATGCCATCCATAAAATCGAAAACCGCAGCCAGGGCAATAAAATAAGCTGCCGCCACCAGCGCCTGATTAAAACTCAGAACAATGGCAATAACACCACTGGTGAGGTTGAGCAGCGTTACAAAGTTGGGAATGTGTTTTTTCATAGCGATAATTAGGGCGTAAAAATAACCAATTCGCGGGAAAAGAGAGATGAGAGGTCAGAAATGAGAGGTGAGCAGTGTTATTTTCTTGAATGTTGTGGACTTGTCCAGCCCTGTCAGGGTTACGAAATGTGAAGATTTTTTATCCGGAGAGCCATACAGAATCTTCTCCTCTCCTGTTCCCAAATTTATCAGGATATTTGCAGCACCACAATTGAAGTAATTGGTATTAATAAAACAGACGATGAAAAAAGTCTTAATCATTGTTGCACTCATCTTAGCGGCAAGTTACGCCCAAGCCCAATTTAGCATTTCAGCACAATTGCGCACCCGCGCCGAAATGGATCGCGGCATTGTGAAGCCCATCCACGACACTATGAGCACCTTTTATTATGTAACCCAACGCACGCGTCTCAGCTTCGATTACAACCAGCCCAAATATCAAATGCGCTTTACACTGCAGGATGTACGCGTGTGGGGCGATGGAAATGTCTATTCACAAACGGGATTATTTGCCGCCACCAACAGCCTCAACGTGCACGAAGCCTGGTTTAAGATACGCTTTGGCCAATACAGCGACATCACTATCGGACGGCAGGAGCTCAAATACGACGACCAACGCCTGATTGCCTTGCGCAACTGGAATCAATACGGCATTAGCTATGATGCCGCCATTTTTAATTATCTAAAAAATGATTTTGAAATAAACGCCGGGGTGTCCTACAACAACGAGATGAATCAGAAGAGCGGAAAACCAGTTTTTGAAAATGACCTTTATGATGCAAATAACCTGATGAAAACCCTGAGCTTTTTGCGCATCCATCGCAAATTAAGCGAGGCTGTTTCTGCCTCAGTTATTATTACGGCAGCCGGCTATCAGAAGTCAGCCGATTCTCGCATCCTCTATCTCATGCCGACCGGAGGGCTTTGGCTGGGCATTAACAGTGGCATCTTCGAAGCCACTATCAACGCTTATTACCAAACCGGCCGTGCACAATCGGGCAAAGAAGTAAGCGCCTTTATGCTGACGGCAAATCCGGGGGTTCACATCGGCAAATTCCGCCTGGGCGCCGGTATTGATTATGTTTCGGGCGACGATGCTTCGGATAAGAATTATGACAAAAAAGAAAAAACCTTCAACCAAATGTACGGCACAGTGTTCTCATACTTTGGCTGGATGAATCTATATTCGTACATGAAATCATCCACGGCCAATGGCGGAATGATCGACTTTTATCCCAACATCGAAATGAATTTTAATACAAAACATACAGCGCGTGCATATTTCCACTTTTTTAATCTTGCCAACAACGTGATGATCGAGGACCAAATGATCGACAATAAAAATCTGGGACAGGAGCTCGATCTGATGTACATTTATAAATACAATTCCGATCTGATGCTACAGGCAGGATTCTCCTATTATTTTACAACGGACACCTTTGAACGCGTCAAAAAATACGACGTTGGGCATACGCAGGCGCCGCTATGGAGCTATGTGATGCTCACTTTTAAACCCACATTATTTACTACCAAAAGCAATAAGCAATGAAATCACTGTTGCGTAAAAATGAATTTCTTGCCCTATCAAAGCCTGAGCAGGCGCGCCTCCTGATAAATGATGGTGAAGAACTGATGGGTCGCATTTTTGCTTTTTACAGCATAAAACTGTTCAAATATTCCGATTTTTTTGTAGAGACCTGGTACAAGCAAGGTCCCAACACCATCGATAAAGTAGTGATTGTAGATGGTGACGATGTGGTACATCTTTACGACAAAAAAATCGACATCTCAGATCTTTTCCGCTAATGCCAGATACATCATTTCTCTCGCACATCCACATCGACGATTACGACTATCCGCTGCCCACCGAGCGCATCGCTAAATTTCCCCTACCCGACCGCGACGCCTCCAAATTGCTGATACACCGCGATGGCCAAATTTCTGAAGATCATTTTTATCACGTTGCCCAATATCTTCCCTCGGATTCGCTGTTGGTTCTTAATAATACGCGTGTGGTGAGGGCACGCCTGAATTTCCATAAGTCGACCGGTGCAGCCATCGAAATATTTTGCCTGGAGCCGGTGCATCCGGTTGCCGAAATACAAATGGCTTTTGCTCAAAAAAGGCAGTCAGTCTGGAAATGTTTGGTAGGAAATGCCCGTCGCTGGAAAGATGAGACGCTGCGCCTGGAGTTGGCTCATTCAAATGGCAACGTAATACTTGAAGCTGAAAAACAAGGTCGCGATGGGGATGCATTTCTGATTTTATTAAAATGGCAGCCTGAGGAGCTCACTTTTTCGGAGGTGCTGGATCTGGCAGGACAAGTGCCGCTGCCGCCTTATCTCAATCGCGAGGCCGTTAGCAGCGACGCACAGACTTACCAAACGGTTTATGCCCAGCACGACGGCTCAGTGGCCGCTCCTACGGCGGGGCTTCATTTTACCGAGGCTGTCTTTGAGCAGCTTGCCGCAAAAAATATCGCCACAAGCCACCTGACACTTCATGTGGGCGCCGGTACTTTTAAGCCTGTCGGGCAGGAGGGAATCGCCCGCCACCAGATGCATACGGAGCAGTTAATCATTTCCCGGCAATTGATAGAAACAGTGCTTTCGCAAAATGGAAAAATCATCGCAGTAGGCACAACTTCGGTGCGCACACTCGAAAGTTTGTACTGGCATGGCGTACAACTCATTCATAATCCCGAAGCTCCTTTTTATGTTTCTCAATACGATCCTTATCAAAATTTCCCAGAGGTATCAGTCCTTCAAGCCTTGACGGCTATAGCCGATGCCATGGATCGCCGGCAATCGCCACTGCTCTCCGGCACAACGCAGTTGCTCATTGCTCCGGGCTATCGTTTCAAAATTATCGATGGAATGATTACCAATTTTCATCAACCACGCAGTACGCTGCTACTCCTCATAGCCGCCTGGCTGGGGATAAAATGGGAAGAAATCTATCAATACGCACTCGATCACGAGTTCCGCTTTCTGAGCTACGGCGACAGTTGCTTGTTTTTGTAATTGATTTGAGTGACAATAGGAAAATTTTTTCACAGTGTTACTCTGTGTAAATCCACTGTGTTACACTGTGTAATTTTCATGATTCCGCTTATTTCACAGTTTTCTGAAAAGATGCATAAAAAAACCCCGACAATCCAAAAGGACGCCGGGGCTCATCATGAAAAAACTAAACTCAAATTTATTTAATAACCACTTTGCGGATAGTCACATTTTGATCAGTTTGCACGCGAAGATAATAAATCCCTGCAGAATATCCGGAGATGTCAAGCTGCTGTGCAGCAAATCCTGACAATTTCCCAATTTCATGACTATAAACCGCACTGCCCTGGTAGTTGAGCAGCTTGTAGCTCACCGAGGTGGCAGCGCCAGTAATATTGATATTGAGAACAGTCGAAGCGGGGTTGGGATAAACTGCCAAACGGAAAGCATTGCCCAGTTCGTCGAGATTAACACAAGGATCGAAAATGACAGTGATGTCATCTTCGCCTACACAACCGTTGATGTTGGTTACCTTCAATGTATAGATGATGGTTCCGATTCCTATGCCGGTGGTATCCACTTCGATAACCGGGGTGGTGTATCCGCCGGGAGTCCACAGGTAGCTAACAGCACCTGCGGTAGTGCCGTCGATCACTGCGGTATGGTTTGCACAAACGGTGATATCGTCGCCCAGATCAACCATAGGTAATTCAAATACGGTAACGGTCACCTGATCGGTGATGATATTGTCGCCATCATCTATGGAAACGGTGTAGGTGGTAGTAACGTCGGGAGTAGCAACAGGATTCATGGCATTGGGATCGTTAAGCGAAGCAGCCGGTGACCAGGTGCACTGGTAGGTGCCGGTACCACCTGAAACAATGGCTTGCAACAATGATGATTCTCCGGCACAAATCTCTTCCGGAGAAGCAGAAACAGTACAGGTAAGAGCACCTTTAGATACAAAACTTGCTACCCATCCGGCTTTTGTCACAGAAACGTCGGAAGTGAACACAAAGGTAATGGCACCGCTTGCATGCGTAGAAGTGAGTGTGCCCGGACTAATGGTTCCGGTAAATGGGCTACCCGCAAATTCAGGAGCGCTCACAGTTGGACCATTATAGGCACGCAGCTTATCGTAGTTGTTTTCAATTTCAAAAGCTGTAAAGGTGAACTCCATATGTTGTCCCGGCACAACCGGCGTAAATGTCATCGTGTAATTTTCGTTGCTGCTGTATGGAGCATTGGGACCACCCGAATCGTAGAACATTCCATTGGTAACGGTTACCGTGCCGTTGCTCATAAAATATTCAGGCCCGCCGGTAGTAAACGACCAAACCGGACAATCTTCAGCCTGACCATTGGCATTCTTGGGAATCACTTTCCAGTAATAAGTTGTGTTGGGTTGCATGGTGGGTTGATAAGCAGTAACAGACACTGTTGCTACAAAAGCCGGATTGGCAGTAACGCCAAAATAGACATCAAATTCAAGGGCGTCATAAGAAGCCCATTGAAGCCCTGATGCAACGCCCACATTTGTGGCGCCGTCAGCAGGTTGCGGTTCAGAAGCGCACTCAGGTGTGCCGGAGATGTCCTGGCAACTTATCGCAGCTTCCCACCCTGATTTGGTTACAGAGTAATCTGAATGAAATTTGAAAGTCAATGCACCAGTGGCATTCAAGCCTACAACGGTGCCGGGACCAGTAGTACCGCTGAAAGGGCTGCCCGAAACCAGTGGAGCCGAAGTACTGTTGCCGTTGTAAATGTATAAAAAGTCGTAATTGTTTTCTGTCTCGAAAGATAGGAACTCCGCTTTGATCACAGCATCTGTGGTAGCTGGCAGGAAAGTCATCACATAATCTTCGCTGCTGCCATACTGACCATTAGGGCCACCTGAATCATAGAATAAACCTACGCACGTGGTCACAGTTTCATTTGTCATAAAGTATTCCGGAATCAAACCGATAACAACCGTGATCATCTGGTCAGCTGTGTAAAGTCCCGATGGGCCGGCAGTGGCATCCAGATCAACATTTACAGGCCATCCGATGGTTGAACCGGCGTCGGCGGTGACGCTGATAGCAATTTGTGCTGAAGTGCCTGCTGCCATAGAGGCAACGTTGACAGTCTGCGAGTTGATTACAAGCAAGGGGTCGTTGGAAGCAATGGCAATATTGATGTTGCTGATGGCGCTGTGTCCGGTATTGGAAACGTCAAGTTTTATCAATCCGGTTTCGCCCGGATCGAGGATTCCGTCGCCATTACCACTTTGTGAATCATCAATTACAAAATCTTCAGAGATTTTTACTACCGGTGCTTGTATGGTGATAAAAAGGTTGGATGTCCAGGTGGCACTGCCATCGGTAACCTGCATCTCAAAGAGAGCTTTGTGCTGGTCCGGAACGAAATTATCGATGCTAAAGCTGTAGGCATTGGCAACCGTAGCGGTTTGTCCGTTTACAATCGAGCCAAAAGTTTGTGAAGCACTGCTGGTAAGTGTAATATATTCGTCGGAGCCGGTGACGGTAGCAGTTACGTTAGCCGAAGGATCGGCACCAACATTTTTCAGTGTTACGTTCAGGCTGATGTTTTCGCCGTAATCGGCCATACCGTTGTTGTTTCCGGAGGCATCGTTGATGGTATAACTGTCGAGTACTACATACGGGCCTTCGAGAGCTGCGGCGGGAACCTGCACCATGTAAGGTTTGTATTGGGGTTTGGTAACCACGATGTCAACCAATCCTGAAGAAAGCACAGGAGTGAGTGGCACTTCTACCACACCGGCTGCATCTACAAGCGCCGATCCATGCAACACACCATCTTTTGAAATACCAACATAAGAACCAGGCTCGGCGATAACTTCGTAATATTCGAGACCGATGGGCAGAATGGGCATGTGCGAAACATTGTTATCGGCGCCTTCGGTATAGAATGGCACCAGTGAAGGATCGCCCAATACGTTGTAGGCCTGCCAGTAATAAAGCGGGCTGCTGTGGCTGGGATAATTCTGAATGTGAACTTCGGTAACGGCAAGGTTGCCCACCAAAACGGTTCCTCCGGTAGTTACATAATCACCGTTGAAAGGGGCATCGAACGAACCCCAGGTGGTTTCCTCGAAGGTAGGAACATAGCCATTGTTGTTGCCCTGGAGGGGGAAAGCTCCCACAGCCCAGTAAAAGTCCTCGAACCAGTAGCTGCTGGGCGAAGAGCCGATGTAAGCTACCGAGCCTTTGTTGATGCCGCGCTGCCAGGTCTCACCCATACATTCGGTATAACCGAAGTCGGCTGCCAGACAGCAGTTGCCCACGGCCACAGGATATTTCCCGTTATTAACAAAAGCATTTACTGCGCTTTGCGACAGGCTGGGATCGCCCCAGGAAGTCTCACTACAGTGTGCGGTGTAATTGATCATCGCAACAGCAATCTTTTCAGGACTATAACAGCCGGTGTAGGGGCTGGTGGGAAAAGCATTAACATTTGCAAAACCATGGGCAGCGTTAAAATAGTTCCCGGTACCATAGGCAACAGTAGCCTGGCCAATCCGTGGGTTCCAGGTACCATCGGCACCGGCGATCAGCGTAATATCGTTGAGATAGCCGGGATCGGTAAATTCATACTTTTCGTAATAAAGTGTTTTGGCAATCTGCGTAAGCAACTGCGCTGAGTTAGTGGCCGAAAACCTTCCGTAATACATCTCCGGGAAGTAGTCGCCATCGACGCTGGCATAATACAAGTCGGTCATTCTCCCGGAGGATGAGCCTTGGGTAGACGCTAACTGTGGGGTGTCGCCAACGAGCAAAACAAAACTTGGCGCCGGGTCGGTAGGCGTTCCTGCATTGTATTGGGCGTGAATCCAGGTTTGGATGGCTGAATAGGAAGTCCCGATAACGTCGGTATAGGCTGTAATTACTTCAAAACCTTTCATGGTTTTCCATTCGATGAAAGTCTGCAGTTCGCTCTCGAACATGCGCGGGGCAACGATCAGATATTTCACCGGATATTTGGTAAGGTCAGGATGATTGGGATAACCGCTGCCGCCCAGCGTATTGATGAGGCTCTGGTGAACGACATCAAAATAAGGTGAATAAGTCGATGCTTTTACATACTCCGTCAACGCCTGGTCAACATTATCAAAAGTAACTTCTACTTCCACGTCGTTATAAACGCGGATGATGCCTTTTACAGGATTATAATTCACAGGAGCTACGGTAACGCGGGCAATGCGATAGCCGCGCAACACGCCAAGCACTTCTACTGATGCCAGCTCGGGGCTGATAAAATGATCTTTCTGATAAAGTTTTTCATCGTATTCAAAGGGAACATCCGAGGCTTCCTGATCTTTGCGCAGCGAAGGCTGCACCGGCATAATGGGGCTTGCAAGACCATAGTCGGCAAGCTGATACTCGGTTACCGAAAAACTTTTGACTTTTACCGATACTTCGGCACCAAAGGGTATCTCGATAAGTTTTTTGAAAGCAGGCAACTTAGGCGTACCCAAGGTACCCACCGCATAAGCGCCGGGAATAAATAGTTCGCTAAAAGCGCCACGATCGGTCTCCACATTGAGGCTATTGAGACCTTTTAAAGTGAAAGTAGCATCGAGCTGATTCATATTATCGGTGCCCACCTGCACCTCAGAAGCCTTCCGGTCGAAGTCGATGGCAAAGCTCTGTGCCTGCATCTGAAGGCTAAAAAATAATCCTGTAGCAAAAAGGGTGATTGCCAGGATTTGCATTGTAAATCTTTTCATAATAAAATTGAGATTTAAAATATTAATTAGTTTTAAAGAATGAGTTCATAAACCGCAAAATTACATTTTTTTAAAAAACCTTAAAAGTTTAATTTTAAAACTTCTCCACAACCCGATAACTTCTTCTTTTGCCTACAACTCCGCCTCATAAAAAAACCCCGACAATCCAATTGGACGCCGGGGCTCATCATGAAAAACATTAACTCTATTTTATTTAATAACCACTTTTCGGATGGTTACATTTTGATCAGTTTCTAAGCGCAGGTAATAAATGCCTGCAGCATATTCTGAGATGTTGAGCTGCTGTGCAGCAAATCCTGACAACTTCCCAATTTCATGACTGTAAACAGTGCTGCCCTGATAGTTGAGCAGTGTGTAGCGTGCCGAGGTGGCCGCGCCAGTGATGTTGATGTTGAGAACAGTTGAGGCAGGATTAGGATAAATACTGAGACTTTCGATGTCGTGATTGCCAATGCCAGTGGTGCCTTCACCAAAACCGTCGGCTGCCATGAGATAGAAATTCACCGTTGTGGTTCCGCCATTTTCGATGGTGATACCATTGGATGTAACCGGCTGATATCCGATAGCATTGCAAATAACATTGTAAGTGCCGCCCATCAGGTGCAGCGTGTAATAGTGTCCGAACGGTGTTTCGTGAGATACTGCGCCATAGTCGCCATTCACTGTGGTGATCCATGCATCGTCTATCACCAGGTTGGTGGCTGCATCGCGGATAAAGCCCTGCAATTTGCCCTGGATGTTTCCAATTTCTACATGAACGGGCTGTGCAACTTCCGATTCACCTTCAGCATAAAGAGCTGTTACTGAGTACCAGTGGCTGCCGGCAGGAGCATTGTTATGAACATAGGTCATTCCGGGCTGGTTGGTAGCCACCACCTGATTATCCATGTAAACATGATAACTGCTCACAGCTGAAGCCATGGGTAGAGGAGCTTGCCATGATATTGTAACATTCGTTCCGGTTACTGAACAAGAGACGTTTTGCGGAGGCTCCAGATACATTTCAGCACCAATCAAAACTGTGTAATCTTCCACTTCGCCATAGCTTGAATTTCCGCAAGGCTGTGGGTCGGAGCTATAGGTCATGCGAATACGCATACGATACTGGCCGGATTGCTGCCCTGCGGGAGCTACAATGTTTCCAGTAAATGTAGCACCGCCACCGTTACTTGTCAGCACGAATGTCTCATTGGAGTTGTTGCCAAGCTCTTTGTCAAGATTCCAGTCAATCCAAACCGTTACTTTATCGCTGCTCCAGGCATTACCGTTGGTGATGGTAATGGGTACAGGCACGCCGGGTTCGAGCGTAGTGGTAAGGTCGGTATAATTAGCAACACCACCTTGCCATCCGCTGCTGTTGTCGATATCTCCGAAAACAACTTTTGAGATAAATTCGTCAGTGTAGGTAGTCGAAGCCTCGCAGTAATCAGAAAATTCTATCTCCAGAATATCCTGCTGGCTGATGCCCATGTCGGCGGTCATATTGATATTCAGTTCAGCCGTATGACCAAAGGGTGTATTGGCAGCAGCATGAACCATATAAGTAGCTGTGCCCGTTGCTCCCGGAGCTAAATTACCAATTTGCTGTGGTGTCGTAGTAAGAACAGATACGTATTGATCGGTGCTTAGGAGTTGTGCCTTTACACCAAAAGCATTTGAGGAACCACTATTTTCGATGGTCACCAGCATGCTTACGGTTTCGCCCGGATCGAGGAAGCCATTGTTATTTCCATTGGGGTCACTAATTGTATAGCCTGCAAATTTCAGCTTAGGAGCATGTGCAACAACTGTAGCATAGCTGTCCCAAACTACGGTTCCGTCGGTGGCGCTTAGCTTAAGGCTTACATTGTGTCCGTCGGGAATGTCGTTGGTAGCCTGGATAGCAAAAGCATTGTTGACAGTTTTGGTGGCGCCGGGGCCGATGTTTCCAAAAGAGGCACTTCCGTCGATGATGGTGATGTAGGGATCGGTGGTGGTCATGGTAACGTTAACGTTGTTAGCAGCAGCCACACCCACATTTTTCATGGTCATATCCATGGTTACGCTTTCACCATAGTCGAGCAGGCCATTGTTGTTGCCTGAAGCATCGTGAATCACATAGGAATCACCTACAACATAAGCACCTTCAAGAGCGGCAGCAGGAACCTGCACCATGTATGGTTTGTAATTCGGTTTGGTAACCACGATATCAACTGGTCCTCCCGCAAGAACAGGAGTAAGCGGAACCTGCACAATGCCGGTTGCACCAACCAATGCGGAGCCATGCAATACGCCATCTTTAGAAATACCAACATAAGAACCAGGCTCTGCGGTAACTTCATAAGTTGGGAGGCCGATGGGAAGGATGGCCATGTGCGAAACGTTGTTGACGATACCTTCGGTATGGTAGGCTACCAGTGATGGGTCGCCCAAAACGTTGTAGGCCTGCCAGTAATAAAGCGGGCTGCTGTGGCTGGGATAATTCTGAAGATGAACTTCGGTAACGGCAAGGTTGCCAACCAAAACGATCCCTCCGGTACTTACATAATCACCGTTGAAAGGAGCGTCGTAGGAGCCCCAGGTGGTTTCGGCAAAAGTAGGCACATAGCCGTTGTTGTTGCCCTGGAGTGGGAAAGCGCCCACCGACCAATAAAAGTCTTCGAACCAGTAGCTGCTAGGCGAAGAGCCGATGTAGGCTACCGAGCCTTTGTTGACACCACGCTGCCAGGTTTCGCCGATACATTCGGTATAACCGAAGTCGGCTGCCAGACAGCAGTTGCCAACGGCCAAAGGATATTTTCCGTTATTAACAAAAGCATTTACTGCGCTTTGCGACAGGCTTGGATCACCCCAGGAAGTCTGGCCGCAGTGTGCTGAATAGTTGATCATCGATACAGCAATTTTTTCAGGACTGTAACAGCCGGTATAGGGGCTGGAGAGATAATCGTTAACATTAACAAAACCGTGGGCAGCATTATAGTAATTTATCGTACCGTACTTCACGGTAGGCTGTCCAACAAGTGGATTCCAGTTACCATCAGCGCCGGCGATAAGCGTAACGTCGTTGAGATAGCTAGGATCGGCAAACTCATACTTTTCGTAATAGAGCGTTTTGGCTATCTGCGTAAGCAACTGCGCCGAATTGGTGGCCGAAAATCTCCCGTAATACATCTCCGGGAAGTAGTCACCATCGACGCTGGCATAATACAAGTCGGTCATTTTGCCAGACGACGAACCCATGTTAGACGGAAGTTGTGGGGTATCACCAACGAGCAGAACAAAACTTGGTGCCGGATCGGTGGGAGTTCCTGCATTGTATTGTGCGTGAATCCAGGTTTGGATGGCTGAATACGTTGTTCCGATAACGTCGGTGTAGGCTGTGATTACTTCAAAACCTTTCATAGTTTTCCATTCGATGAAACTCTGCAGTTCGCTCTCAAACATACGCGGGGCGACGATCAGATATTTCACGGGATATTTGGTAAGGTCGGGATGCGCAGGATAACCGCCGCCACCCAAAGTGTTGATGAGGCTCTGCTGAACAACATCAAAATAAGGCGAGTAGGTTGATGCTTTTACATACTCCGTCAACGCCCGGTCGACATTATCAAAAGTAATTTCTACTTCCACGTCGTTATAAACGCGAATGACGCCTTTTACAGGATTGTAATTGACAGGAGCCACAGTGACGCGGGCAATGCGATAACCACGCAACACGCCAAGCACCTCTACCGATGCCAGCTCGGGGCTGATAAAACCATCTTCCTGATAAATTTTTCCATCATATTCAAAGGGAACATCCGAGGCCTCCTGATCTTTGCGAATCGAAGGCTGCACCGGCATAATGGGGCTTGCAAGGCCATGATCGGCAAGCTTATACTCGGTTACAGAAAAGTTTTTGACTTTTACCGATACTTCGGCGCCAAAAGGTATTTCGATTAGTTTTTTGAATGCCGGCAGCTTGGGAGTACCCAATGTACCCACGGAATATGCTCCGGGAATAAATAGTTCACTAAACGCGCCACGATCAGTCTCAACGTTGATACTATTAATACCTTTTAATGTAAATGTAGCATCGAGCTGATTCATGTTATCGGTGCCCACTTGCACCTCATCAGCCTGACGGTCGAAGTCGATGGCAAGATTCTGCGCCTGCACGTCAAAGCTAAAAAACAATCCGGCAGCAAAAAGCATCGTCGCCAGGATTTGCATAGTAAATCTTCTCATAATAAAAATTTTGGTTTAAAAATTAGTTTGTTGCTAACAAAACGCAAAGCTACAGTATTTAAAAATTACCACCCATTTTTCTTAGGAGAAATTTGAAAAAACGCAACTTGCCCACAATTGTAAGATTGCAGTAAAGTATTTTAAAGTCGCCGGGATCGGCCAATCCGAATAATCATCGTTATTTTGCAGACATAAATTTTATCACTTTTTTCCAACAAATTATGTCAAACAATCTTTACATCGCTGCCGCTGAATCAGGGGCAGGAAAATCACTCATTACATTAGGTTTTATGGAGCTGCTTTCGCGTCATGTGAAGCGAATTGGTTTTTTCAGACCTGTTGTGCTTGCCAACAGCGAAAAAGATGCTCATCTGCGGCTTGTCGCCGAACGCTATCAATTGCCCTTTAAGTACAACGACATGGTGGGAATGAGTAGTACACAAGCGCTGGAACTCATGGAAGCCGGCGATTTCGATACGCTCCATACCACCATTATTAATAAATATAAAAAACTGGAGAAGGAGTGCGATTTTATTCTGATAGAAGGTACCGACTTTCGAGGCACCATTATTCCTTTCGAGTTTGACATCAACGCACAATTCGCCAACAATCTGGGAGCACCTATTCTGGCTGTAATCAACGGGCATGGAAAATCTGCAGTAGAGATTGGCGAAAATCTTCATATCGTCCGCGACACATTGACACAGGAAAAATGCGACCAAATTGGTACCTGCATCAACCGCGTGGATGAGAAAAATCTTGAGGCCGCCAAAAGCATCTTTGCACGCCACGGAAAACCCGGCGAAATCAATTTCGTAGTTCCCGAGAAGAGCCTGCTGCAAAAACTTACCATGCGGCAAGTTGTAAATGCTCTTGGCGCAAAACATATCTATGGTGAAGACGAATATCTGAATCATGATGTGATGGAGTTTAAGGTGGCAGCCATGGGTCTGGAAAAAGTGCTCAAATTATCTACCGACCAGATGTTGGTTATCACCCCCGGCGACCGCACCGACGTGCTGGTCGGACTTTTTATGAGCATGCTGGCCGATAACTTTCCGAAAATTTCCGGAATATTGCTTACCGGCGGCATCGAACCCAGCGAACAGCTACGCCGGCTGATGGATGGGATAAAACAAATTCCTATGACGGTGTACGGCGTAGAAACGGATACTTTCGAAACGGCCATGCAGGTGGGCGCCATCCATCCGGTGCTTACCCCTGAGAACGATCGCCGGCTTACAGCAGCACTCAGCCACTTCGAAGCCAACGTGGATGTGGATGTGCTCGGACAGATCCTGCGCATCACCCGCTCGCGCATGATCACGCCCATCATGTTTGAATATGAACTTTTTGAGCGCGCCCGTGCCAATCGCAAACACATCGTATTGCCGGAGTCGGAGGACGAACGTATTTTGCGCGCCACTGAGATATTGCTCAAACGCAATGTGGTGGACATTACCTTGCTTGGCAACAAAGAAAGAATACTGAAACAAGCGCAATCATTACAATTAAGCCTCCAGGGCGTAAACATCATCGACCCCAACGACAATGATCTGGGGAAAGAATATGCCGCTGAATATTACCGCCTGCGCAAGCACAAAGGCATTACCGAAGAGCAAGCCCTCGAGCTGATGCATGACGTGAGCTATCTAGGAACAATGATGGTGCACAAAGGTTACGCCGACGGAATGGTGTCGGGAGCAGCGCATACCACGCAACACACCATCCGTCCTGCTTTTGAATTTATTAAAACAAAACCCGGTGTTTCCATTGTCAGCAGCTCATTTTTGATGTGTTTCGACGACCGCGTGCTGGTGTACGGCGACTGTGCCGTAAATCCCAACCCAGACGCCGAACAACTGGCCGACATCGCCATCAGCAGTGCCGAAACCGCCATCAACTTTGGCATTGAGCCACGCATCGCCATGTTGTCGTATTCTACCGGCGAATCAGGAAAAGGCGAGGATGTGGAAAAAGTACGCAACGCCACGCGCATAGTGCGTGAGCGGCGCCCCGACCTTAAGGTTGCAGGCCCCATACAATATGATGCCGCCATCGAACCTAGCGTAGCTTTACAGAAAATGCCCGGCAGCGACGTAGCCGGTAAAGCCACCGTTTTTATCTTCCCCGATCTTAACACCGGCAACAATACCTACAAAGCCGTTCAGCGTGCTGCAAATGCCGTTGCCATTGGTCCGGTGCTTCAAGGCCTCAACAAACCCGTGAACGATCTTAGCCGTGGATGCCTCGTCAAAGACATCGTCAATACGGTGGTAATCACAGCCATTCAGGCACAGGGAATGGAGGGTTGATTTTTCCAAAAAATCTATCAAATAAAAAAAAGGCCGCTCGATCAGAGTGGCCTTTTTTATAAAAATATGTTTGATAATGATTTTTACATTTCACTGGTGATCCGTTCCAGCACCAGGTCTATCAGGCTATTGATAGATTGATGATAATCTTTTGAATAAGTGCTGTTGGCGCGCCTGTTTTCCGAGTAAAATTTATGGTATTAATGTAAGTAGCACAATGAGAGGTGTTTACAAATTATTATAGCTGTAAATCTGGTGTCCCGATTTATCTACGAACAGAAGCTTTCACCAATCATTTTCAGATGAAACCTTTATAAATAGTACAATACAGCGGTTCATAAATGACATTGATAATACTAATTTATAAAAATGGGTGCCTTTTTCGGAAGACAGGAAATAAAAAAGGCCGCTCGATCAGAGTGGCCTTTTTTATAAAAATATGTTTGATAATGATTTTTACATTTCACTGGTGATCCGTTCCAGCACCAGGTCTATCAGGCTATTGAT
>DASRND010000037.1 GCA_035647615.1 Bacteroidales bacterium
GTGTTAACGATTAAATACAAAGCTGCATTGGAAGATGAATGGACCACGCTCGAAACCTTTTCTACGGACGTGACTGAGTGGACTGAAGTTTCTATCGTGCTTCCTAATCTGTCGGACAGTTACTATGTTGCTTTCGAAGGCGAATGTAACTCAGGTATGGGCATTACCATAGACGAGGTTTCCATCAATGAGCCACAGACGCAGAGCTTTGTCATTACGGCTGGAGCCGAAGGCAACGGAACCATCACTCCTTCGGGGCAGGTGTTTGTTCCTGCCGGCGAAACGCAACAATTTGATGTGAAAGCTTATCATGGACATCAAATCGCTTCACTTTTAGTGGATGATGCAGCCATTGTAGCGGCTCAGGGTGAATCACAATTTACATTTACCTTCCAGTCAGTAAATGCAGCACATACCATCATGGCCTATTTTACAGCTAATGCACAAAGTGTTACGGTTGAGGTAGTGCCACATGGGGCCGGTTCTGTTAGTATACAAGGAGAGCGCTATTATGGAAACACCATTAAGCTTTACGCACGGTCATCAGGAAGCAATTATGTTTTCTCACATTGGGAAGCCGATGGAAAAACAATTGCAACTGAAAATCCTTTCAAGTTTGAATTGCTTTCGGATACATTGTTTGAAGCCCATTTCAGGCTTGTAACCGGAATCGGAAGCAGACGCGACTTGAGTGATCACGTGAGGGTATATCCAAACCCGATGAAAGACGATCTACATATTGATCTGCCTATCGATGCCCTGGTGCGCGTGTTTGATATGCAGGGAAGGCTGCAATACGAAGCTAAATTGTCTTCAGGAACGAATACAATAAATCTAAGTGGATTAAACCAGGGCACATATATTCTCAAACTGCAATTCGAAGACCAGGTGATTACCAAAAGGATTTTACATTATTAATGGCCTGGTGAACAGATACTGGTTTTAGGAAACTGGGACTATTGGTCTGCTTTTAATAGCTGCCTTTGTGCTCATTGTGGTTAAAAAGAAACGAATAAACCGCTGAGGCGGAGAGACGCAGAGGGAAAACGTTAGGAAATTAAATCTCTGCGCCTCTCCGCCTCAGCGGTAAAAAAGAGTTATCCACGGAAACGTAATCGGTACAATACAAAAAAAGAAAGCCCGGCAATTACACCGGGCTTTTTGATTTGTTACTGCAACACCACCTTTTTGGTGAAGCTGAGATCGCGCGTGGTGATTTTAATAATATAAATCCCTTTCGGGTAGGATGAGAGATTTATTCGGCCTTCCCCGGAGAGATTCATCTGTAGAAGGTTTTCGCTGACGGCGTTATAAACTTCAACGGTGTAATTATCCTCAATGCCGGAAATCTGTACATCGCCGGTAGTGGGATTGGGATAGATACTGATGCTGCCGGGATCGACCACTGAAATTCCCACACTACTCAGATGGATGCTGGTGGCAACAGAAACTCCATGCGCCACGAAAGCATTTCCTTCCTGGTAGTCTGCATCCCACGAAAGTAGCAGATCAAAGGTTTGGTCATCCTCGGGCCGATATAGGCGGTAGCGAATTTCTTCACCATCGGTAAGCCCATCATTTTGTTCCGTCGTTGCATCGTCACCATACAAAACCAGTGTGGTCTGTTCATCGCTGATCTGAGCCAATCCGGTGCAAAGTCCGTTTTGGCCGAAGCCGGCAAGAATATCCCCTGGCTTGAGCTGCGCGACAGCATTTGCATCAAATGCAATCACATGAGATATTGGCGTTGGCGTAACCGTCGCAAAAGGTGAAAGGATGGGTTCTTCCGGTTTTGTTTCCGGCGCAGCCTTATCGGCGTAGTATGGATAGCTGATCGAAGTCGGAGCGTAGCAATAGACGAAATAGGCTTTCCCGGGATTGACGAATCCAAGCGTATTGATGCCCATTTCTTTCCATAGCAATTTCGATCCGGCCACCTGCTTCACAATTTTAATATCGTTATTAAAACCAAAAACAAAATCGCTCGAAACCGGAGTTTTGCTAAGCATCGGCACCAGGTTCCATCCTTTTGACAATTGCACCGTGAGTTCCTCTAAAAATTCGCCACAGAAATGCATATCAACCATTCCTGCAGATTTCAGGCAGTAGCCCGAATACGCATTCCACGGGTTAAAGGGATAGATGTTCCCGCCCGGGAAATAGACATCGCCATCGAGATTGTAAAGGATTATCAGTTGATTTTGCATGTCTGAAAAAATCTCCTGAATGTCGGAGTTCTGTTGGGTAAGGAAGCTCGAAATTCCCATCCAGCCCTGCGGTATTTCTACCAACTGCGAGGGCTTAACCCGAATGTTGATAATAGATTCATTTTCACAGCCGGTTTCCGGATCGGTGTAGTGGTAGGTAATTTCATGATTACCAATATTCGCAATTTCCGGGAAGAAGGTGTTTCCGGCCACACCGAGTCCGGAATAAGTGCCGCCGGAGGGAGTGCAGGCATCCAAGATGATCGGGCCATCATATTTGCAAACCTCACCAGGAATATTGCAGGTGATTACAGGAGTAGGATAAACCTCGATAACAAAGGAGCAATTTCCGGAGCAACCAAATTCGTCAGAATAGTTGTATTGGATGAGATGCGTTCCCGGGCCTGCAAGCTCCGGATAAAACTTGCCGGATGCAACACCCTCACCGGAATATATTCCCCCTTCCGGCGAAGCAAAATCCAGCGTAAGCGGCGCTTCATAAATACAAATACCCATCGTTTCCGGGCAAACCATCTCCGGCATAAGCTGAACAGTAATTAGAAATGTGCATTCCGAGCTGCAGCCATAGATGCTGGTAAACTGGTAAGTGATCAGATACTCGCCCGCTCCCGCAACCGCAGGATCAAAAACATTTCCCGATACGCCATTACCCGAATAAATTCCTCCGGCAGGCTCCGCAAAGTCGAGCGCAAGGGGTCCGTTATCCAAACACATTTCGATATCCGCACCACAGGAAACTGCAGGAAGTTCATGCACTGTAATTTCAAAACTGCATGTGCTGGTGCAGAAATTAATGGGTGAAGTGTAGCTGTAGAATATTTCATGGATTCCCACACCAGCCTGCGCCGGAGTGAATGTTGTCCCATCAATTCCATTGCCCGAAAGCGTTCCGCCGGCGGGCGAAAGTCCAATGATTTCAAAAGGAGCGGCATCAAGGCAAACTTCCATATTGGCCGGGCACGTTACTTCGGGAGCAGGCAGCACGGTAATTTTGAAGCTGCAACTGTTTTCACATCCAAACCCATCCACAAAAGTGTAGGTGATGTTTTTGATGCCAGTGCCGGTGGTAGCGGGATCGAAAATCCCATTAACCACGCCGGTGCCTGTGTAAACACCTCCTGCCGGACTTGCTCCGGTGATAGCAAACGGCGCATCATTCTGACAAACTGCGTAATTTCCCGGACAACTTACCACTGGCAAAGGTTTAACGTGAATGGTGAAGTTGCACGAAGCCGAACAGCCATTTGCGTCGGTGTAGGAATAAACGATTTCATGATCGCCTACGCCGGCAAGTTGCGGATCGAAACTATTAGCACTAACTCCCGCGCCACTGTAGATTCCTCCGTCAGGAAGGGCATCGCTTAAGGCAATGGTTTCGCTATCGACACACACCATCATATCCTCCGGACAAATCACCACCGGCAAAGGATTTACCACGATGGTAAAAGTGCAAACATTAGAACAACCATTTGCATCGGTGAAGAAATATTCGATTTCATGGGTTCCAACACCAGCAAGTGCCGGCGTGAAAATCCCGTTGCTTACGCCCAAACCCTGATAGTTTCCACCGGCAGGATTAGCACCTGACAAAGTTACGGGATCGTGATCGATACATAACGCCACGTCAGCGGGGCAGCTTACATCCGGCAGTGCGTTTACGGTAACGGCAAAGCTACACGTGTTGGTGCAGCCATTTTCATCCGTAAAAACATAGGCGATGGTGTGCGTTCCAATACCCGCCACGACAGGGTTGAACTGCGCTCCGTCGACACCCGGGCCGGAATAAGTTCCTCCTGTGGGCTGGGCAACCGGCAAGGCGGTGATGCCCGCATCCACACAGATTTCAAAATCTTCGGGACAAGACATTTCGGGCAAAGGATTTACAGTAATGAAAAAGCTGCATGTGTTGGTACAGAAGTTTTCATCCGTAAACGCGTAGATAATTTCATGGCTTCCCGCTCCTGCTGTTGCTGGATAAAAGGTTCCATTGCTCACGCCTGTGCCTTCGTAAATTCCATTTGCGGGCAATGCCGAATGGAGGGCAAAAGGCGTTTGATCGATGCAAACTGCAATATTGTTCGGACAACTCATCTGCGGCAGCGCATGCACCGTAATGATTAATGAACAGGTTCCGGTGCAGCCGTCAGGCGAGGTATAGCTGTAAATAATAAGGTGTTCGCCGGCTCCTGCCAGCGCGGGATCGAATATTCCCGCATCCACACCGGCACCGGTGTAAATTCCATTGGCCGGCGTAGCGCCCGAAAGTACAAAGGGAGCAGCATCAATACACACTTCTATTGGTGCAGGGCAATTAACCACCGGCATGGGATGCACGGTAATAAAAAACGTGCAGGCGGTAGAACTTCCATTAAAATAGGTATAGGTGTAGGTTATCTCATAAGTTCCCACGCCAGCGGTAGTGGGATCGAAAGCCCCTGCCACCATTCCGGTTCCTGTGAAGGTTCCGCCCGGTGGAGTGGCCAGCGGCTCAAAAGCCGGCGCATTTAAACAAATCGCTGTATCCGGCGGGCAGCCAAACTCGGCGACTTGGAAAACGGACATCGCCCAACCATCGTAGCTGCCTCCCTGATATTTTACGGGGTTGTGCTGCGGAAGATCGAGAATGGCGAAAACTTCCGTTTGATCGGAATGTTGAAGCGCTGTATCAGTTACTGCTATTATCCCATTGGTGGTTGCTGCCGGTACCTTCCAGTTTTTGATGCCACGGACGGCAGGAACGTTCACGGCAATCGGTTCCCAATTCGTTCCGCCATCGGACGAGTAGCTGATATTTACAAGGCTGATGCCCGAACTCTCCCAAAAAATGGTATAGGGCGTTCCGGCATAGAGGTTTGCAAAAGTGTTGGTTATGGTAACAAATAGTGGCGGAATGGTAAATGCTTCGCTTACTGCTTCCAGCCCTTCCACATCCAAGCTTATGAGCTTAAATCTGGCTGCTTCTGTTGGCGTGTTGGGAACGGAAAAGGCCAGTTTTGCGGCTTCCGCCGGATACAGTTGCATAAGCGTATCCGGCCAGCTTAGGCCATCATCTGTGCTGAACAAAATCATCAGGCGAAAGGTATTCGTGGATTCCCATTTGATGGTTTGCACAGTGCTTCCATCCCAAATTTCGCCACCCAGAGGATTAACAAAATCCAGGCTTGGTTGGATATTACTTCCCCGGGCATAGCCGTCAAAGCTGCCGCCACGAAACTTGGCCGGATTGGCCACCGGTAACGGTACAATAGTGAAAGTGCCGGTTTCATCGAAAATAGTTCCGGTACTGTCCGTAATCCTAACGATGCCTTCTTCGGTAGGTTCGGGAACTTTCCAGTTTTTGATGTCCCGTGTGGCTTCCACATTCATAGCAATGGTGTCCCAGGTGGCCGATGCATCCGCTGAGTAGAAAATATTTACATGGCTTACGCCTGAGCTTTTCCACATAATGGGATAGGGTGTTCCGGAATAGATTTGTTGAAACTCATTTTGGATTTCGATAAAAGGTTCCGGGATGGTAAAATCTCCGCTTTCGGCTTCCAGCCCCGGCACATCCAGGCTCACCAGCTTAAAACGCGCAGCAGTGGTGGGTGTATTGGGAATTGTAATCCCGTATTTTGATGCCTCTGCCGGATAAAGTGTTTGCAGGGTATCCGGCCATGTATTTCCACCATCAGCGCTGAAGAGCATCATTATCCGGAAGGTGTTGTTAGCATTCCAGCTTAATAATTGTTCCGTGCTGCCATCCCAAACTTCTCCACCTGCCGGCGAAACAACTTCAAGCTGCGGCGCAAGATTGCTGCTACGTGCATAGCCATCGAAGCTGCCACCGTGGTATTTGGCAACATTCATTAGCGTAGTTTCCGCAATGACAAAAGGTTCTGATACAGTAAACATTTCCGGGCTTGCAGCATCCACCAATTTGAGCAGACAGTTTTGAGAGGCTTCGGGCAGTGGCCAATTTTTGATGCCTGAAGGAGCATCCACATTTTCAAAAATCGTATCCCAGGTTGTTCCTCCATCGTTTGAAAATAAAACATCCAAATGAAAGATACAGGAGCTTTGCCAGCGGATGGAGTATGCATTACCCTGGGTAAGATTAGCGGGTTGAACCAGATTGATGTAGGGTTCTGGGATGGTAAACAATCCTGACACTGTGTTGATGGCAGGATTATCGGTATCCGACAGGCGGATACGAGCAGAGTCTGTGGGCTGAGCCGGTACCGTCCAACCATAGCTGTTGGCTGTGGCAGGATAAGCGGCTTCGATCAATTGCCAGGAAGTGCCGCCGTTGGCGCTAAATTCGATCCTGATCAGATTGATGTTTTGCGACACCCATTTGATGGTGTGGGTAGTTGCTCCATCCCAGCTTACGCCGGCTGCCGGCTGCAAAAGCGTGATGCTTTGCTGCCCCTGCACACACAAGGCCAGCATCATGTTTATTAATAGTAGTATTTTTTTCATGGCAGATCTATTATGGAAGCACAGGGGTATTTCTTACATAACGAGCCCCAACCCAGGCACCGTATTCAAATCGAGAATAAGAAACATTGTAACCCCTTGAGGAAAAGTCTATGTTATCAATCATAAATTTTGTGCCATCGGGGTTTAAACGCAAAATGGAATTGGCCCTGCCGTTTGAATTCAATTCCCCATCACCGTGGGCATCAATGTAACTGCGGAATCCACCCAAATAATAATCATCAAAATTTGTCAATTCAATGGCAATCTCAGCAAGGTTACCTGAAAGTTCCATCACACCGTAATAGCCTGCCCCGGCACTGAGCCTGCTGCTGGTTTCGTTGGCAAAAATACCGGCGCGCACCGGACCATTGCCCCCGTCACCACCATTTATGTGATTCTCAAGGTATCGCCAATTGGCGTTTTCCGGTTGTGGCATTTCTGTGCCATTTTCACTTCCTGCAATAGCTAGGAGCTGTTGTCCTGTTTCAGAAGTATTCCCCCATGCATATTCATTCACAACAGGATTAAGCGGACCGCGCGCTGCTTTTTCGTATTCCAATTCAGTCATGGGGCGTAAGCCCATCCAATCTGCCAGGGATACTGGTCCATAACCAACTAGATAATTACAAGCCCTGTCTGGTCTGGCACATGCATACTTTCCATCTTCATAAGTAATGGTAAAACGGTAATATTTGGCATTGGGATCAGTGGGAAATAAAAATGAAGAACTGATTTGATTTTCAGTGAGTGAATTGAGAAAATCGGTGTATTGCCCCTGGGTGGTTTCATACTTCATCATATAAAATGCCCGATAACCAGTTGGGAAGTTGGGGTTATCAATAATCCCGTCGCCATCCCAATCCAGACCTTCCCTGCCATGTACACGTAACCCAATCAATCTTGCCTGTTCGTCAGCATAATAGCTTCCAGCTACCATCAGAGGAGACAAATAATCATCAATGTAAACATTATCGGGAGAGCCTTTCAGGTGCCAGGATTGAGAGTTCATAGATTCCCCATTCCCGTCCCCAAAGGCAAAGGGGCCTTCGGGAATGTACACCATCTCGGTGCCATACACATGCAGCTCAATGTCTTCAGGCAGGGCATCAAAGCCGTTCAGGCCATAGTTCCATTGCAGCATTACGCTGTCGGCAGCAAAGGTGCCATCGCTCAGCTCGCTGCGGTAGATAAATGCACCCACGCCGTAGTAGGTGCCATCCAGTTCAAGGCTGTCGTTGGGTACAATCAGCGCATGGGCTGTTCCGGTGCCGGGAGTTTCGCCGCCCAAACTCAGCTTGCAGTGGCGGTAGGGTTTTGTGCCGTCATAATACTTGGCAAAAACCCAGGCGGCATCCCAGTTGATGGCGTCGCGCCAGGAGTGATCCCAGCTAATGTCGAAACGGATCATCACGGTTTTGGCGATGGGATCGTTACCCGTCAAAGCCACGTTTTTAATTTGCAAATTGTTGGCTCCCAGGCCAAGCCCGGCAAACAACAGCAGGAAAGTAATACACTTTTTCATAGACGTAGGTTTTTTAAAAATTAACAAATGATTTATGATGCGCAATGGATGTATTGCGGGAAATTGCAGTGGGAAACAGGGTAAGTAACATGTCAAAAAAAATTAATAAGGCTTCGACTACGCTCAGCCACCAGGCTTTGACACGGTGGCTGAGCGTAGTCGAAGCCAGCTCAGCCAATAAATGAACAGGCCAAAAGTATTTATAAAAAGTTGGAAGAACAAGGGTATGCGCGTAATTTGTAAGGGTTACAAATAAGAGTTGTCCACAAATTAAGCCTCACCCCTGGCCCCTCTCCAATTGGAGAGGGGAGCGCTTCTGCGTGGCGGTAGGGTTGTTTGCCAAACGAAGCACGTTGCTTTGGTTTTTGCATTATGCCACGAAAGAGAGCTCCCTTCTCCAGGTCGGGGAAGGGTCGGGGATGGGGCATTGGCGAATTCAATCCACGAATTAAGCCTCACCCCTGGCCCCTCTCCAATTGGAGAGGGGAGCGCTTCTGCGAGGCGGTAGGGTTGTTTTCAAACGAAGCACGTTGCTTTGGTTTTCACATTATGCCACGAAAGAGAGCTCCCTTCTCCGCCGGTTGGCGGAAAGGGAGACCCGCCGCACAAGCCGCAGCAGCGGCCAGTGTGTTGGCATTGGGGTCTCAGGAAGTGTCCATTTTTATGAGAGCTAATAAAAAGCACCTAAATAATTCGTGACAATTCGCCTAATTGGCGAAAATTCGTGGACAGCAGGTTTGTCCTTGAATTCATACAAATTTTGCATTGATGAATGATTAATGAATTTCGACTATTCTTCAATAGGGGCAATCCAGTCGAGGTAATTATCCGGTGTGATTACACGATAACTGCTTTCGGGATAGGCTCTTGTCCAGGCTAATGGCGCCTTAGGCATCTTACGAGGATTCCATTTTATTTCGTATGCAAACAAGTTTCCCTGGCGCTCCTCAATCCAGTCGATCTCCTGCTGCTGATAAGTTCTCCAGAAATAATTATTTGTGCGCAAGCCAGTGTAATGTTGAAATTTGATTCGTTCAGATAAAACATAATTTTCCCATAGCTCCCCCGTATCCTTACGTGATGAAAGGGGATTAAAATTATTCAGCATTGTGTTTAATATCCCGTTATCAAAAAAATACCAACGGCTTGTCTTTACAATCTCGGTTCTCAGATTCCTGCTAAAACCGGGGATTTTGTATATCACAAAAACTTTTGTTAGCAAATCGAGATAGCGCTCTACGGTATTTCTGCTCAAACCTAATTGGCGGCCAAGTTCCTCCAACGAAACTTCCTTCCCTGTTTGAAAAGCAATTAGCCTTAAAAGATTTAACATCTTGTCAGAATTTTTTATACCGTCAAATGCCAAAATATCCCTGAGCAAATACGAGCTGACGATCTCATTCAAATAATCAGATTTCTCCGAATTACTTTTTAAGGATAGAAGCTCGGGATAGCAACCATAAATCATTCTTTCTTCAAGTCTGGCTTTTGTTTCTACAAGGTTTTCATAATTCGAAAATTCCATTTGCGCAAAGGGAAACATAAGGAAAGTATATTTCCTGCCTGTGAGTGGCTCCCCCAAATTGTTAGTCAAATCAAACACTGACGAGCCTGTAGCAATTATTTTAAGCCCATCTATTGTGTCGATCATCAGTTTTAATATCAGCCCGATATCTGGAATCTTCTGTGCTTCGTCAAGAATGAATAATTTTGTGTTGCCAAGTAAACGCTTGTAGTTCTCGGCCGTGCGTGTTGATAATACATCAATGGTTGTTATTTCCTCCCCATTTAAAAACAGAAAAGGTTCTTCAAAATAGTTTTCCATTAAATCTTTCAGGAAGAGCGTTTTGCCAACACGTCGGGCACCGGCTATAATGAGCACCTTATTGGCCTGCAACTTAGTGAGAAAAAGGTTTTTGATGGCTCGATTTATAAAAATAGACATTGATAAAAGCTTTTAAAATAGAAAACAAAAATAGAAATTTTCAACCACATTGAAGGAATTACTATAAATTACTTCAGTCCATTGAAGGAATTACATTGAATTACTTCAGTCCATTGAAGGAATTACAATAAATTACCATAATAACACCGCCGAGGTGGAGAGGCACGGAGGAAAATTAAAAGAAAAATATCTTTGCTCATTGTGGTTAAAAATAATTCGAGAAAATTCGCCTAATTGGCGGTAATTTGTGGACAGGTGCGGACAGCAGGTTTATCCCATTATCAAAAAACATCCTCCTAAAACTTTTCACTTCGACCCTGTGTAAAAGCTACCTTTGCCCCGATGAATAATTATGATGTAATCGTTATTGGCGGAGGCCCTGCGGGTTTGCTGGCTGCAGGCCGTGCAGCAGAACTGGGTGGCCGGGTGCTGGTGCTCGAAAAAATGCGGGAGCCCGGTCGCAAGCTTTTGATTAGTGGAAAAGGGCGGTGCAACGTTACCAACGATGCAGCGCTTAGCGAATTTATCAAGCACGTATTCCCCAACGGAAGATTTTTGAAAGGCGCTTTTGGCCACTTTTTCTCCGGCGATCTCATCACACTGCTCAGCGACCAGGGCGTGGAAGTGACGCTGGAACGCGGGGGAAGATACTTCCCCGCAAGCAACAAATCAGCGGATGTGCTGCAGGCACTGCTTCGATGGCTTAAAGCTCTAAAGGTAGAAATAAGAACAGGCCACCGCGTCGAAAAACTGATTATCGAAGAAGCAACCATAAAAGGCCTGGTAGCGAATGGCCAAACATTTTTAGCAAAAAACATCATTCTGGCAACAGGCGGAAAATCCTATCCGGCCACCGGCTCCAATGGCGACGGGTACATGCTGGCCCGTCAGGCCGGACATGGCCTGATAACTCCACGGCCCGCCCTGGTGCCCATCGAAACAAGCGGCGACATCGCCCAACAAATGCAGGGACTTACCCTTAAAAATGTGAATGCTGTTGTTTGGATAAACGGTAAAAAGGCGGGCGAAGAGTTTGGCGAAATGCTTTTTGCCCACTTTGGCCTGACGGGTCCGATTATCTTAACGCTAAGCCGGATAATCGTGGATGCCCTTCAGCAAAAACAGCGGGTGGAAGTAAGCATCGACCTGAAGCCCGCCCTCGACGAGCAAAAACTCGACCTGCGGCTGTTGCGCGATTTGAACGATCATGGCAAAAAGAATTTTGACAATATGGTCAGAAGCTGGCTGCCCGCTTCCATGGTTCCCGTCTTTATAGATTTACTGCAGATAGACCCGTATAAAGAATGCCACCAGGTGAATGCACAGGAGCGAAAGAAAATTCGTATGCTGCTCAAAGATTTTCGGCTGCAGGTAAGCGATCACCGTCCATTCAAAGAAGCCATCATTACCGCTGGTGGAATCCCCACTGCGGAAATAACTTCCAAAACCATGGAATCGAAGCTGGTGAAAGGCTTATTTTTCGCTGGCGAGATCATCGACCTGGATGCCGAAACCGGCGGCTACAATTTGCAAATCGCCTTTTCGACAGGTTGGCTCGCCGGAAATTCCATCCATTTGTAAGCCTGGGAAATTTATAAATCCTCCACAAGTTTAGCAAATTAAGTAAATGTTCTGCCTCACCCCCGGCACCTCTCCAATCGAAGAGGGGGAGCACTTCTGCGAGGCGATAGGGTTGTTGCCAAACGAAGCGCGTTGCTTTGGTTTTCGAAACATGCCACGAAAGAGAGCTCCCTTCCCCGTGTCGGGGATGGGGCTAAAAAATAAAAACTACTTCTTTTTGAAATTTCTATGTCAGCCGGTCGACTGACGATAGAAAGTCGCGATGAGGATGGTTACAAAATATTTATTCTTTGTGCACTTTGCGCCTTCTCTGTGCTCATTGTGGTTAAATAATAATTTTTGAAAATTCGCATCATTGGCGAAAATTCGTGGACAGTAGGTTTATCCACTACTTACCACGAATTATGCAAATGAACACGAAAAAGAATTAGCAGAAATTCGTGGATAGCATGGCTTTTCTTTTAACAAACCTTTGCATTTTATTCTTCTATTATTTAGAATCATTTTAAACAAGTAGTCCAATTCCTTGTTTGAAAATGTCAAGAACCTAAATAAATTAATTGATGAAAGCGACCGGCGATGTCAAAGCCAGCCGCTTTTTTAACCTTAAAAATTACAACTATGACTTTAAAAAATGTGACGTATTACCTTGCTATCCTAGGTTTTTTAGCGGGTACTCTATTCTTGAGCTCCTGTGAAAAAGACGATGACGAACCTCAGGTTGACCCATCTGAAGTAACTGCCGATGCTGGTACTGATATCCAAACGGGAATAAATGAGGAAGTAACGTTGGATGGTTCCGGATCGACCACTTCAGAAGGAACCCTAAGTTATCTTTGGGACTTGATGTCTTCGCCCAATGGAAGTGTGGCAAGAATAGAAGATGCTACTTCCAAGAGGGCCAGTTTTACTCCCGACAAAGAAGGAGCATACAACATCAGACTAACCGTATCGGTGGGTGGAACGAGCAAATCGGATAACATCACCGTTACAGCTTCATCCGGCCCTATCGAACTTCCATGCTCCCAGATTAATGAAGAGATGACACTGGATAAAAAATATGAAGGAGTCGTTTACCATGTCCCGTGCATGATACGGGTTAATGCTGGATTGATAATCGAACCAGGTGTCACCGTTCAGTTTGCTCAGGGTGCCGGCTTCCAATTCAGTGATTATGGAGAGAGGGAAGGTTATCTAAAGGCTGTCGGAACTGAGCAGGATTCCATCCGATTTACCGGCGCAATTAAAACAGAAGGTGCCTGGGATCAGCTCAAGATAGGTTCCGGTGATCTGAGAAACACCATGAAATATTGTATCGTTGAGTATGCCGGATCACAAGACGGAAGTAAAGCCGCGATCCAAGTGGATAGTGATAGCAAAATAGAACTCAAAAACTCGCTTGTCCGACGTAGCAGTGGTTACGGGATGTTTGTGACTGATAAAGGAAATATTAAAGGATTTGCTAACAATATCTTTACACAAAACAAGAGTTATCCGCTGCACATTGCTGCCAACAAAGTATCGCAGCTCGATGGCCGTGGCACCAGCTACACCGGTAATGCTACTGATGACGGAGCAAACCGCGATGAGATTTATGTATTTTCTAATTCGCTTTACGATCGGGGCTACATCACCGGACAGGAACCCCATGTATGGACCGATCCCGGTGTCCCTTTCTTTATCAACGAGTTACTTTACGTTGGCAAAGACGCTGAAGGAACATTGCGCATTATGCCGGGCTGCGAAATCACTTTTGGACAGAACTTCGGTATGACGGTCGATCGATACAATGCTTCTTTGCAGGTTATGGGGACCGCTGACGACAAAGTAACGTTCCGGGGTCGTAATGGCCAGGGATCGTGGAACGGAATTTACCTAAACACCAATAACCTTGAAAACACCATCCAATATGCGGTGATAACTGATGGCGGTCAGTCGAAGATGGGGAGTCAGTTTGATAATCCGGCAAACCTGAGTCTCGGATACAACGACGCCATTACGTTAAGCCTCGATAATGTACAGATTAATAACAGTGCCGGCTGCGGTATCGTCGAGAGTGGAACCGTCAATCTCACCACCAACAACGTTACTTTTAGCGGTAACACCGGAAATGACTATTGTAACTAAGCCGTTTTCGTTTTGACACGCTTTCACAAGTTTATCTAGAATAATTATTAATCAAGTCAGTCCAGCCTGGTTAATTCTCAAGCTTCACAAAGCCGGGAATTAATCAGGCTTTTTTTTTGGATGAAAAATAGCGACAAAAATAGATGATCCCTACTTTCGTAACACGTCGACAAGAAAACAATCCACGAATTCACACGAATTAAGCTAATGAACACGAAAAATGATTGCAGCTTGTTTTGACTTTTGTCTCCTTTACGCTCATCGAGATTAAAAAATAATTCGCGACAATTCGCCTTATTGGCGAAAATTCGTGGACGATTCTTCTTGGACGATTCTTTGTTACTTTTGCGGCTCATAGCTATCTAATCCGACAACGACAGTGCAGGCAGGAAAGAAGATATATTTTGCATCAGATTTTCATTTTGGAATCCCCGACGCGGCCGAGAGCAAACAGCGCGAGCAGCGGTTTGTGCAATGGCTCGAAAGCATCCGCGCCGATGCGCAAGAAATTTTCCTGATGGGCGACCTGTTCGATTTCTGGTTTGAATACCATCGTGTAGTTCCCAAAGGATATGTGCGACTACTGGGCAAGCTTGCCGAGCTAACCGATGCAGGCATTCCGATACATCTTTTTCGCGGCAACCACGACATGTGGGCGTTCGATTATCTGCAATCGGAAGTGGGCGTAATGTTGCACCGCCAGCCGATGGTTCGCACCTTTGGCGGCAAACGCTTTTATCTGGCACATGGCGACGGACTGGGGCCAGGCGATCGGGGGTATAAATTTATCAAATATGTTTTCGAGCGCAAGATCAACCGTTTCCTTTTCAACTGGATTCATCCCGACATTGGCGTAAAGCTGGGACTTTTCTGGAGTGGGCGCAGCCGTTACGGCCATCAAAAGCCAGAAGCTGTCGAAAAAGAAAAACGCCTGCTCGAAAATATTCATCAGTCGCGCCTGGCGCAACATTGCAACGAAGTGCTAAAAGACGATCCCACAATAGATTATTTCATTTTTGGCCATTGGCATGTGGAGCAAATCCATGAACTGTCGCCCGGCCATTATTACATCCATCTGGGCGACTGGATCAACCGTTACTCTTATGGCGTGTACGATGGGGAGCAGTTTACGCTGAAACATTTCGACAAAAAATAACCCACCAGCTTCAGGAAATTTTCAATAGACAAAATCCAAATGACAAATAAATCTCAATATTAAAAAAATCAATAAACCAAACCTTTACATTGTTTGAGATTTCATTCTTGAGATTTATTGGATTTTGTTCAATTATTTTTTGTGATTTTCTTTCTGATTCAAACAAAGGCCTAACCCGTAAGTCCCCTTACACAAACTTCTCTATCAGCTCTGCGAGGCGCGTAGCGTATCCCATTTCGTTGTCGTACCAGGCCACCACTTTTATCAGTTTGTCGTTTTCGCCCAGCACTGCTGTCAGTCCGGCGTCGAAGATTGCCGAGTGGGTGTTGCCGATGATGTCGATGCTTACGATTGGGTCGGTGGTATATTCGAGAATTCCTTTGAGGCGTCCGTTGGCAGCCTTTTCAAAAGCTTTGTTGATGCCCTGGATGCTGGCAGGTTTACGCAGGTAGCAGGTGAGGTCGGTGAGGGAGCCGTTGGGCACAGGTACGCGGATGCCGGCGCCGCCAAGGTTGCCAGTGAGATGCGGAAAGATGCGCGTGGCAGCTTTGGCAGCACCAGTGGTGGTGGGCACGATTGAGTAAGCAGCAGCGCGTCCACGGCGCAGGTCTTTGTGGGGCGCGTCGAGCAGGTGCTGGTCTTTGGTGTAGGAATGCACAGTAGTGATAAAACCCTTCTCCACACCCCACAGCTCGTCGAGGATCATGATGAGTGGCGCAACGTTGTTGGTGGTGCAGGAGGCGTTGCTAATGATGCGGTCGTTGCGGTTGATCAGGTGATCATTAACACCCAAAACAATATATTGAATGCTCTCGCTGTCGTCTTGTGCGGGAGCAGAAATCACCACTTTGCGGGCGCCTGCTTTCAGGTGGCGTTCAGCGTCGGGCCGTGCAGTAAAACGTCCGGTGGATTCCACCACCACATCAATATTCATTTCGCCCCAAGGCAGCAGATCAGGGTTTTCCTGCGAAAAGACGGCTACTTTTTTTCCATCGATAATCAATTCTTTTTCGGTACAACTTACCGGAGCCGGATAATGCCCTTGCGAAGAGTCGTATTTCAGCAAATGACAGAGTGTATGTGTGTCGGTGAGATCGTTGATGGCCACCAACTCCAGGTTTTCGTGCAAACGCATCTGCCGGCAAAAGATGCGGCCGATCCTTCCAAACCCATTGATGGCTACTCTTATTTTGGTCATAAGTTCGTCAGATTTATTATTTTTACACTTTCTTGATTTATAGCCGCCAAAAGTAGTAAAAAGGAGGCGGGCTACTCTGGCATGAATACAATCAAATACTAACAAATATTTCTACAATAATGGAACATATCAAAACTTACATCGACGAAAACAAAGACCGTTTTCTTGAAGAACTTTTCGAACTCATCCGCATTCCTTCTGTAAGCTCGCTTGCAGAGCACAAAAACGACATGAAACGGGCAGCAGAATCCTGGAAGAAGACTCTGCTCTCGGCCGGTGCCGACAAGGCAGAAGTGATGCCTTCGGCCGGCAATCCGGTAGTGTATGGCGAAAAAATGATCGACCCGTCAAAACCTACCGTGCTGGTGTATGCGCATTACGATGTGATGCCGGTGGATCCGCTGGAGCTGTGGAAAACCAAACCTTTTGAGCCTGTAGTAAAAGACGGCAAGATTTGGGCACGCGGCGCCGACGACGACAAAGGTCAGTCGTTTATGCACGCCAAAGCTTTTGAGCTGATGGTAAAAACCAACACGCTGCCGTGCAACGTAAAATTTATGATTGAAGGTGAAGAAGAGATAGGTTCGCCAAGCCTGGGCGCCTTCTGCGAAAAGCACAAAGAGATGCTCAAGGCCGACATCATCCTGGTTTCCGACACCGGAATGATAGCTCCCGACATCCCTTCCATCACCACCGGCCTGCGCGGGCTGGCTTACATGCAGGTGAAAGTGACCGGACCAAACCGCGACCTGCACTCCGGCCTTTATGGCGGTGCGGTGGCCAACCCCATCAACATTCTTGCACAGATGATTGCTAAACTCACCGACGAGAATAATCACATCACCATCCCCGGATTCTACGACGACGTGCTGGAAGTGTCAAAAAAGGAACGTGAAATGATGGCCAAAGCGCCGTTTAATTTGGAAGAATACAAAAAAGCCATCGACATCCGCGATGTGCAAGGCGAAAAAGGTTATGCCACCAACGAACGCACCGGCATACGTCCGTCGCTCGACGTGAACGGCATCTGGGGCGGCTACTCCGGCGAAGGCGCCAAGACAGTGATCGCTTCGACGGCACATGCCAAGATTTCGATGCGGCTGGTGCCAGATCAGGATCATCATAAGATCGCTAAGCTTTTCGAAAAACATTTTAAAGCTATTGCTCCCGACAGCGTTCGCGTTGAGGTGGAAGAGCTGCATGGCGGATACGCGTACGTTTCGCCCACAGATATGATCGCCTACCAGGCTGCCGACAAAGCCTACACCGCGACTTTCGGCAAACGCCCTGTGCCTGTGCGCAGCGGCGGCAGCATCCCTATCATCTCTACTTTTGAGAAGATTTTGGGCATCAAATCCATTCTCATGGGTTTTGGCCTGGAAGCCGACGCCATACACTCGCCCAACGAAAACTATCCGCTCTTCAACTTCTACAAAGGCATCGAAACCATTCCTTATTTTTATAAATATTTTACCGAGATGATGGCGGAGAAATAGAGGGCAAGTTCCAAATCACAAAGAACAAATTTCAAATATTCGGAGCAGCTTGCATCTTGGGATTTAGATTTTGAGCTTTATCTCGCTCTTTGTTTTTTGAAATTTGTAATTTAGAAATTCCTATGAGGGGTCGCTTCTTACTTACTGGTGCGACCTCTCATGTTTGAGTATGAGCGTGTAATAATGCACGGGTAATTTTATGCAGCTTTGCCCGTTATTTTTCAAGTTTATTTGCAACGAGAAAACACATTTATTGCTGCAACAATCAGAAACATCATGGATAACAACGATTTTAAAAAAGACCTCGACCAATTGATCCGGATTTTTAAGCGGCTCAAAAAGAAGTCGTACGACGACCATCTTGCACAACTGGGGCCAGCGTTTACGCAAAATCTCGACTTTATCATCAACAACTACGAGATAGTGCGCAACAACATACCGCATGAAATGCTTGCGCAGATGGGAGCTCCTTTTCACCAGATGCTCCACCACTTTATCCAACAGATGAAAAATGAGCTGGGCGACGATTTCAATCTGGACGAAGAAGATGAAAAGTTCGCCTCACAGCCCATCATCACTCCTCCCGCAGCATCAGCAGAACCATCGAAAACAGCAGAAGCCGATTTCACTGCTGAGGTTGCTGCCATCGACAAGCATTTGAAATCAGGGGGACTTACCGAAGCGCAGATAGATGCGCTGCTCGACAGGCGCAACCAGATTATTGCGCGAAGCAGCAGCGGGGCATAGGTTTTCGCATTAAAAATGTCTATTACGCCAAATATTTTATAAAAAAACAAGCCCGCCAAATCATTAGCGGGCTTGTTTTGTATTGTTAACCCTGTACTTTTTCGTCAAGTTTTCAGCATTTCCCTAACTTTTCCCCTACAAAGCGGCCGCATCGAAGGCGGCGGGCTTTGCGTTGCGGGCTTTAAATTCGGCGATGCCACGCTTGAGGAAACCGATAAACTTATCTACATCCAGATCGTAGGCACGGGGATTTATCAGCATTTCGCCCTGTGTGTCAAATAGCACGTAATAGGGTTGCGCATTCACGTTGAAGCGGGTGATCTGGAAATCTGAATACTTTTTCCCGACAGTTTTCTTCACCTTGCCATCGTGCGAAGAGGTTATCCAATCTTCCTCGGGTATACGGGTTTTGTCATCCACATACAAAGCAGCAATCACAAACTCGTCGCGCAGCAGTTGCAACACCTTGGGGTCGGCCCAAACGTTGGCTTCCATTTCACGGCAGTTCACACAGCCGTGGCCTGTAAAGTCGATAAAAAGGGGTTTGTTTACTGCTTTGGCGCAAGCCAGCGCCTGCTCATAATCGAAATAGCCTTCGAGGCCGTGGGGTAGATGCAGAAATTCAGAATATTTGGGCGTTTCGCAGATATCGGAGGCGGAGGTAGCTTTGGTGCCACTGTTGCTAAAAGATGCAATCTTGAGATTATCGCGCACAATGCTGTTGATGTCGAAGTCGTGGGTTTGCTGCGGCGGCATATATCCCGACAAGGCTTTCAAAGGAGCACCAAACATACCGGGCACCATGTAAAGCACAAAACTAAATACGATGATGGAGAGCATCAGACGCGGCACACTGATGAAATGCACGTCGCTGTCGTGGGCAAACTTTATCTTTCCAAGCAAATAAAATCCCATTAGTGTAAAGATGACGATCCAAAAAGCCAGGTAAACTTCGCGGTCGAGAATGCCCCAATGGTAAGTCTGGTCGGCGATGCTCAGGAATTTTAAACCCAATGCCAACTCCAGAAATCCCAACACCACTTTCACGCTGTTGAGCCAGCCGCCCGACTTGGGAAGGTTGGCCAGCCAGGAAGGGAAAAAGGCAAACACAGTAAACGGCAACGCAAAGGCAAGCGAGAAGCCAAACATACCCACAATAGGCTCGAGCACTGCGCCGCCTGCCGACTTCACCAGGATGGCGCCGACGATGGGTCCGGTACACGAAAACGATACCAGCACCAGTGTAAAGGCCATGAAAAAGGCACCGCTAAAACCACCTCTGTCAGCCTTGCTGTCGGTTTTGTTGATCATCCAGCTTGGCAATGTTATCTCGAACATGCCCAAAAATGAGGCGGCAAAAAACAGGAAGATCAAAAAGAACAACACGTTTGGAATCCAATGGGTGCTGAGCCAGTTGGCAAAGTTGGCGCCCAGAGTAACCGCTACCAGGGTACCCAGAACGGTGTAGATAAATATGATAGAGAAACCATAGGCCAGAGCCTGAAAACGTGCTTTGGCTTTGTTGTCGGAGTTGTTCATGAAAAATGTCACCGTCATCGGGATCATCGGGAAAACGCACGGGGTAAGAATGGCAATAAAACCAGCGAGAATTGAAAAGATAAAAAGCATCCATAGACTACTATTTTCCTTAAGCTGTCCATCCACAATCGGGTTGCCTTCTTCCATTTGCACAGCCGGTGCCTCGCTGGCCTGAACTGACGCGGCGGCTCCGCCGTGGAAGTCGAAGCTAAATGGCGAATCGTCGGGCGGCAGACATTTGCTGTCGTCGCAGCACATAAACTCGTACAAGCCGGAGATGGTAAGCGGCGCGTCGCTATTGAGCTGAATTTTTTTGCTGAACACCGCCTGATGACTGAAATATTTTACCACCATATCAAAGTTAGGATCGAACTCATCGATAGGCTGTGGTTCATCAAAAATGACGCGATGAATGGTGGTGCCTGGCTCAAAACCTTCCATTTCTTCTGTGGAGGTAGCAGGATCGACAAACGAAAATCCATCCAGGTTATCAAAGTAAAATGCAGTGGACACCGGGCCACCGTCGGGAACATTTTGCGAATACAAATGCCATGAGCTATCGATGGTAGCTGTGAAAGTCAATTCGTATTGGTTGCTTCCGAGATCGACGCTGCGGGAGCTCCACTTTACCGGCTCGAGCACCTGTGCCGGCGCTATGGTTGAAAAGCCAATTGCGAAAAGAAAAAAGAAAAGAGTAATGGTGATTGTTTTTTGCAGATTGCCGCTTCTGTAGTTCATTATTTAGCAGATTTAGTGATCAGTATGCTGAATTATTTTTATTAAAAAAAAGCAAAATTAATAAGTTTCGACAAAGACGGCCTCGAAATATGATTGATCGGAAAATACGGCAGTTCTCAGTCAGCAACTCATAGTTCACAATTGGCATGCAAGGGATGCCAGTCCTCAAAGGGACGGCAACCCAGATTAATGGAAATAACCTTAGATGCGTCGAGCCCTGAAATTGTATCTCCTACGAAGGCTGTGCAGCTTGATTTACTTTACAATGTTTTACTGCTCATTTTGCAACTCAACAACAAACACCTTTTGTGTTGAACTGCTAATTTTGTAACGTTCGTCGATGCGATGACCCACCACCCAAACGATGTCGCGGCCAGAAAGAAGCACCTGGAGATTTAGTTTTTGGACAACTGACATTTTCTGATCAGTGATAAAATCAGAGAGCTTTTTGCGGCCACGCATACCCAACGGATAAAAATAGTCGCCTTGCCGCCAGCGCCGCAAAGTGAGTGGAAACCGAAGTTTTTGGTAATCAAGCTGAGCAATGTCCGGCGATTTGTTTAGCTGCAACTTCTGGCGATCGATCATCGAAAAACGAAGCTTCAGCGGGTAGCTCATTTGATAATCGTTGTCGTTTATTTTATAAGTATCAAAAGTGGTCTCCTCTTTTTTTAGCGGCATCAGCACCAGATGTTCGCGATCGGTGATGAGCCGGTGGCTGGCTGATAAAAAATGTTTGCCAGGCATGGCATCGAGACTTTTGATAATGTCGCCGATGTCGGACTGGTTGAAGCCAAAAGGTTTGAGTATTTCGAAAAGTACAAATTCAAGATGCGTCTCCGGCTGCAAATAGCTGTGCCGAATCAGTGTGTAGTCCCCATCTGTATGCGTCATTAATTGACGACGTCGATTTATTTCGTCCTCAATAAAATTATGCGATTGTTTTAGAATTTCAAAAGTAGATTTAAAGCCACTTTCAAACTTATCAGAAGATTCCTTTAAAGCTGGCAACACTTGATGGCGCAAGCGATTGCGCAAATAGTCATCTTTTTGATTGGAGCTATCTTCTCGATACGCAATATTATTTTGCCTGGCATAATCGACGATTTGCGCTCTTGTGGCAAAAAGCAGCGGCCTGATGCAATTGCCGTTGCGGGATTTGATACCCTTCAGCCCGGCGATTCCGGTGCCACGCAACAGGTTTATAAAAAACGTTTCCACCTGGTCGTCAAAATTATGGGCCGTGGCATAAGCATCAAAACCTTCTTTGGTGATAAGCTCTTCAAACCATGCATAGCGCAGATCGCGCGCAGCAACTTGGATTGAAAGACTGTTACTAGCAGCGTAACCTGCTGTATCAAAGTGCTTCACAAGCAGGTTCAGTCTATTTTTATGTGCATAATCATGTACAAAGGTTTCGTCTGCATCGCTCTCGGCGCCACGCAAGCCAAAGTTGCAATGCGCAACGGTCACCGTCAGCGGTAACTGCACGAGCAGGTGCGCCAACACCATCGAATCGATGCCGCCGCTCACCGTTAGCAATATTTTTTGCCCGGGCATTAGCAACTGATGGTCAAAAATGTATTTTTGCAGATTAGCAAGCATGCAAGGCAAATGTATAGTAAATCACAATTATTAAACTTTTTTAACCGAAAAAACACACCCTTAGTTGACAACTATTTGTTTTTAACGTATGTTTGCAGATTAGTAAATTGTAAGGAAGGATGGTGGTTTCTTCATCAAAAGCATCTTAAGTTATTGATAAGCAAAGCCTACACTCCTTTCCTCATCGTTCTTTGTCATTTTGTTTATCTCATTTTAGCAAGTCCTGATTCGGCCTTTTCTCAAACCACTTTGCCGCAACAAGACGTTATTAACAGTTTAAAGAACGCAGGTTTCGAAAATATATTCGTGAAAACGAAACCGGATACACTAACCGTTTATCTCGAAAACCGGCGCTTTCGCTTTGATCCACGAGGATTAGCCGAGGCCATTCTTATCATTCAAAATAACGTTACTGATACCGCGGATAAGTTGCAACTCGTTTTGCTTCAAGATAAAGTGGCGATGTTGCAGGTGGTGATACCGATGGATGTTTTAGAAAATTATTCGAAAGGAATCCTCGACGATCGGGCAATGATGGAGCTTTTGTACATTTCACTGGATGCTCCACAGTTGCCACGCAAAGCCGCAGTATCAAACAGCTCACTTTACAAAGTTGATCTGCCGGTGCTGCTGACCTGGAATGCCAAATTTGGTAATTTTAGTAATCCAGTCGAATCCAACATCAGCATTATCCCTGAGTTTAACACCACACTTGCCAAAGGACTTACGCTCAAAGCACAGTTGATTATTCCGGTGCAAAATAGTTTTTTCTTTGTCAGCGAACGCGAAACAGTACGACCCGGCAACATTACTCTTAATCAATTTGCCAACCTGGCCGACAATTTTTATATCAATATTACCGTCGGTACTTTTAACAAAAACAGAGCAGGCGGCAATATCGAACTGAAAAAGCTATTGGCCGAAGGGCGTGTTGGTCTGGGAGCAAATGTTGGCTACACACGTTATTACTCGTTTACCGGAATAGAAACGGAATTTTACGACGAACTGCCCTATCTCACAGCACTTTTTACTGCCGAATATCGCTACAATCCATATGACATGATTGCACGCATGCAGGTGGGGAATTTCCTTTTCAATACTCCGGCAATACGTTTTGAGCTGATGCGCCAATTTGGAGAGGTGGAGATTGGGTTTATGGCTTTGGCCACCAAAGATGACTTCGACGGAGGGTTTCGGTTTGTGATTCCGCTGCCTCCCCGAAAATACACACGACTCAGATTTTTCCGCATCCGCCCAGCCGATGACTTTGCCTGGGAATACCGCGCCAAAGGCTTTCCTCAAAATGGGGTAACTTACAATACAGGCTATAATCTTACCGACATGCTGTTGGATTATAATCCTGACTTTATTAAAAAAAGGTTAATTTTGGAATTAAAAACGCAATTGAACAAATAGTTTATCTATTTTTGAAAAAAATCATCTATCAATAAAAAAGGAGTAAACATGAAAACCAAATTTTACAAATCATTTTTCGGCCTTTTCCTCATCGCCGGCGTACTGATTTTTAGCTTTACGCAATGCAAAAAAGTAGGAACCTCCGACTGGCCTGAACCCAATCCGGAAACGCTCAACGAGCTGAAGGTAACCGTCTTTGACGGAGATCGGGGCAATGCATTGACTGACTTTACCGTAACCGTAATAACACCCGACGGCATTCTTAGCGAATATCAACATGGCTCGGGAAGCCTTAACTTGGAAGGGAAACAAGTCGGTACATACATTATTTCGGCTACCAAAACAGGATACCTCTCGCTTAGTGCTATGGTTGAAGTGGAGAAAACTCCCGAAGGAGTAATTGCTGTTACCAAGGAACGCTTTTACCTAAGCAAATTAGGCAATAGCGCAACAGTGAGTGCCTCCGGAGCCAGCATGGCTATCGAGAGTGACTTTGAGCAAGCGCCTATTCTCACTTTCCCCGAAGGAGCAGTTAGCCAACCTGTAGATGTAACCGTTACCTACATTCCAAGTCCGTCTAAGTTTGGCGACTTTGAGGTTAAAGGTGACCGCGCCATCCAGTCAGGTTTTAGTTTTTCGCCCGATCTTACTTTCCCCGAAAATGCCAAAGCTACCCTTCAGATGCCCGTCACCATTGCTGCTGTGCTCAACGGCGACAGCCCAATGTTGCTTGGCAGTTTCAACGAAGACACACAGGAGTGGGAAATCATAGAAGGCGTGCTGAATGAAGACCGCACAATGGCTACCTTTGAGATGCCACACTTCTCGCTATGGTACACATTCACCGGCTTCCGCCTGGTAAAAACTTTGACCTGGTCGCCCTACGAACTCTCAGGCCAATCAGAAAACTGTAGCGAAGGAGCCTGCGGAACTTTTGTTTATTCTATCGGCTCATCAGCGCTGGTTACCAGCATGGCAGAAAATAGTAATTTTGATCTGAAAGTTGTCGATACCCGTTGCATTGGACCCCGCTATCAATATGCGCAACAACTCTTCACTCGTTGCCGTCTGGCAAACTTTAAAATCTATAACTACACCGGCGAATACAAGGGCGACTTTGTCAACTTCCCCTTTGAAGTATTCAACTGGAAAGTTCAGGAAACCTATTGCCACCACCAAGGCTGGGGTAATTAAGCTTCCACGTAAATAGTTTACTCTAAAGCATGAAGCATCGTTGTATGCTTCATGCTTTTTTTATTAGAAAGGCTGCACCCTATTAATATTTCTATGCGAAACACTTTTTTTTATTCAACCTCAGTTTTTATTTTAACTGTGTTTTTAATGGTGGCAGCTACAAAAAACGCTGCAGCCCAAGACACCAACAATTTTAAATTTAGAAGTTTCGGACTTTCCATGGGCATCTACCAACCCGATCTCGATTATTGGAAAAACGATGATGGCTCTGATTTTCGCAACAGTGATTTTAATACTATACTTTTTGTGGAAGGATTTGCTGAGTTCAAACTCATTAAAGACTTGACGGCAAAGGCAGGCATAGGTTTCTGGCAGGCACGTTCGGAAACCACCATCCCCACTTATGGCAAGACGCAGCTCTTGCTAAATGGCTACCCAATCAGCTTTGATATTCGCTATTACGCCTCTCCGTTGCAGTTTGCCTTTATCACTCCCTATGTAGGTGTTGGTGGCGAGCTGTTATTGATAAGTTATCAATTGGATTTTAAAAAGAAGGAGAATCCTGACCCATCAAATGGCAGCTCAATCCTCGGATCAGCTACCCTTGGGCTACAGATGAAACTTTCGCGCAACTTTGCTTTCGACCTTTTTGCCGATTACAAGCTGGGCAGTTACCAACAGGCATTCCTTGTGGAGGTGCCCAACCCTGACCCTAATCATCCTTCAGCGGAAGATGAGATCACGCGAGATATTTCTCTCTCGGGGCCACGGCTGGGCATTTCGCTCAAGTATCTTTTTTAGCTGGAAGAAGGGTTAGGATGAAAAATTATTTTATCCCAAAATGAAACAGCCCTGCAACGATCGGTTGCAGGGCTGTTTTTTTAATCAGTGTCAATTAAGAAAATGTATTGTTATACCTTCCAGACATTTCCGCTGTAAAGCACATCCTGTAAGGTTTTTTTGTTAGACTTTGATTGTACCTGGTCTATCTGATCATGGAATTTCTTATCGTAAGATTCTGATTCCACTGCTCGTATCACACCCAGAACCATGGGGAACTCAGGGGGACTCAAACTAACGAGCATCAGATGTAACACCGGATCGGGATTCTTTGCATCGTGTATCAAAATGTCGGCTTCAGTGATGCCATTTTCGCCGATGGTTACCGTTTTAAGCTTTAGCCCATCGAGAACAATACCTTTGTTGCGTTCCTTTCCGTAGATCATGGGTTTGCCATGCTCCAGAATCAGTTGCCGCTCTTCTTTCATCTCTCTGTCGGTGATATAAGCGTGTGCTTTATCGTTGTAAATCACGCAATTTTGCAAAACCTCTATCAGCGCTGCTCCTTCAAAACGGGCTGCCTCAGTAAATATAGAAGTGGTTAAAGCCACATTATTGTCGAGTGAGCGAGCAAAGAATCTTCCTCTTGCACCGATTGCCAATTCACCGGGGCTGAAGGGAGTTTCAACAGTTCCGTAGGGAGATGTCGCGGTTATTTGTCCTTCGAGTGAAGTAGGCGAATACTGCCCTTTGGTAAGACCATAAATCTGATTGTTGAACAGGATGATATTCAGATTAATGTTACGGCGCAAGACATGGATGAAGTGGTTTCCACCAATGGCCAGAGAGTCACCATCGCCGGTGATAACCCAAACGTTGAGTTCGGGATTTGCCACTTTAACGCCTGAAGCTATTGCTGCTGCACGGCCATGAATGCTGTGCATAGCATAGGTATTCATATAATAAGGAAATCGCGAAGAGCATCCGATACCCGAGATAACTACATATTTTTCTTTGGGCAGTCCCAGCTCGGCCATCGAACGATGCACTGCGCTAAGAACAGCATGGTCGCCGCAACCGGCGCACCATCTTACTTCCTGGTCGCTCTTGAAATCTTTGGGTGCTAATTTAGGTGTTTCAACCATGATTTATTGTACCTCCAATTGTTTTTTGATTTGTTCTTTTATTTCTTCTACTTTAAAAGGCAGCCCCTGAATCTTGTTGTATTGCAGGAAAGAGAGACCCTGGAAATTGAGCCGCAAATAGCTGGCAAACTGTCCGGTATTAAGCTCGCAAACCAGCAGTTTCTTAAAGCTTTTGAGTACCTCGTAGGTGTTGGCAGGTAAAGGTTTTATGTAATTAAAATGCACATAGCTCAGATTGTACCCTTCTTTTTTTAATTGACGGTAAGCGGTATACAAATGGCCGTAGGTGCCACCCCAGCCAATGAGCAGCAGTTCGCCGCTGGCGTCGCCATACACTTTTACATCAGGAACTTCACGCTGCACGCGATTAACCTTGTTTGCTCTCTCGTAGGTCATCAACTGGTGGTTTTCGGGAACGTAGGAAACCGAGCCGGTGACGGCCATTTTTTCGAGACCTCCCAGACGATGTTCCAGGCCTTTGGTGCCTGGTACCGCCCAACCTCTTACAAAGTCATCATTACGTCGATAGGGCTGAAAATCCTCTGCTCCTTCTTTTACCAACGGAGGATGAATTTCGGGTAGGGTGCTGATGTCGGGGATGCGCCACGGCTCTGAGCCATTGGCCAGGAAGCCGTCGGAAAGCAAGATTACCGGGGTCATGTGTTCGAGGGCTATGCGGGCGGCTTCAAAAGCATAGTTGAAACAATTACTTGGCGTGCTTGCAGCAATCACTACCAGCGGGCTTTCGCCATGTCGGCCATAAAGCGCCTGCATCAGGTCACTTTGCTCAGTTTTGGTAGGCAAACCGGTAGAAGGGCCGCCACGCTGTACGTTAACAATTACCAATGGCAACTCCATAATAATAGCCAATCCGATTGCTTCTGCTTTAAGCGATAATCCGGGACCGGATGTAGAGGTTACAGCAAGGTGACCGGCAAAGCTGGCACCAATAGCGGTACAAACTCCTGCTATTTCATCCTCAGCCTGGAATGATTTTACGCCCAGATCTTTGCGTTTGGATAACTCCTGTAAAATTTCACTGGCAGGGGTAATGGGATATGAGCCCAGGAAAAGTTTTAAATTGGCTTTTTCGGCTGCGGCAATCAAACCCCATGCTGCACCAAGGTTGCCGTTGATGCTGCGGTACGTGCCTTTCTCGATAATTGCGGGGGCAACACAATAACTCGGATGCAGCGCCTCCACTGTCTCGGCATAATAATAACCGGCTTTGAGCACAATTTTGTTGGCTTCTATTACTACCGGTATTTTCTTGAATTTATTTTCAATAAATTTATTGGTAAATTCCATCGGACGATGAAACAACCAATATACCATCCCCAAAGCAAACATGTTTTTGCTGCGCAGCACACTCTTCGAATCCATGTTGAGATCCTTCAGCGCTTCACGTGTGAGGGTGGTTATGGGTGCTTTAACAACATTATAATCTCTAAAACCTAATTGTTGCAATGGATCTTTGACAGCTCCGGCACGCTCTATATTCTTTTCGGTAAAGCTATCGATGTCGATGATGACCGTGCCGCCACGCTTAATCCATTTGATGTTGGCTGCAAGAGCGGCAGGGTTCATGGCTACCAGCACATCAGCATAATCGCCCGGAGTATTTATCTCCGTTTGTCCGAAATGAACCTGAAATCCTGATACGCCACCAACGGTTCCTTGCGGAGCACGAATCTCAGCAGGATAGTCAGGAAAGGTTACCAAATCATTGCCCAGCAGCGCTGAAGTGTCAGAAAACAGGGTGCCGGTAAGCTGCATCCCATCGCCGGAGTCACCCGAAAATCGTATGACAACGTCGTCTAGTTCCTTGATTTTATCTTTAGTATTATCCGTCATTATTTTGACCTTATTATTAATGGCACAAAGGTATCCATTCTTTTATGAAACCACCAAGCGGCTTTCAACAAAAGGCCCCTTTGCAGGTGGCTTTTCGTTGTCGTTAAGCCATTGACAACTAATCATATAAATGTGTGGAAGAGAGGTTTATTTTGTAGATAGAAAATGTAAGAGGCGGGGCAGTTCAAACTAATGTGAATCAATGTCTTAACCCATCCTCTTTGCGTTGATCAAAAACTAAAAATCAAATTAACTGTTTTAGATTTTAAAAACAAACCGCAACCCATGGAATTACAAAAGCGTTATGCCGAAATCCTCACCTATCCCGTCATCGGAAAATTTATCGTCATTTTCGTTGGTATTATCCTCATCTGGATTCTTGTAAAACTGGTGCAGCGCAATTTCATCAGCCGCCTCAAAGACAGCACCAGCCGTTATCGTACCAGAAAAGCCTCTTCATTCGCCGGATTTGTGCTGGGCATCACGCTCGTGATTATTGTTTTTAGCGACAAGCTAAGCGGGCTTACCATCGCGTTGGGAGTAATTGGCGCGGGAATTACCTTCGCCCTGCAGGAAGTCATCACATCCTTTGCGGGATGGATGGCTGTATCTATCAACGGGCTTTATCGCACCGGCGACCGGGTGGAAATGGGCGGCATAAAGGGCGATGTGATGGACATCGGCATGTTGCGCACAACCATTATGGAAATTGGGCAGTGGGTGGATGGTGATCTATACAACGGGCGTATCGTTTCGGTTGGGAATAGTTTTGTTTTCAAAGAACCACTTTACAACTATTCCCGCGACTTTCCTTTTTTGTGGGATGAGGTAAAAATACCGGTGCAATATGGCAGCGACTATGCATTGGCGCAAAATATCTTTTTAAAAGTTGCCAATGAAACAGCCGAAAAACTAAGTGATAATGTTCATGATGAGTGGCAACATCTGCAACGAAAATACCTGCTCGAAGATGCCCGAACCGAGCCTATGGTTTCCATGATTGCCAACGACAACTGGGTGGAGTTCACCATACGTTATGTGGTAAATTATCGCCGGCGCCGAACCACCAAAACGGAGCTTTTCACCCGCCTGCTCCACGAGATAGAAATAACGAAGGGAGCTATCAAAATTGCTTCGGCCACTTTCCAGTTGGTGGATTCGCCGCCGCCTATTCTATCTGCCAAAGACCAGCCTGAGAAGTAGTAAATTCCAAATTTAAAAATTCAATGACCAGGTTTCGACAAGCTCAACCAACGGCTGGGTTTCGACTGATTCCGACTGATTTCGACAAGCTCAACAACCAGCTCAAATAGTGGCTATACCAGGGAAATGATCAGCTAATTTTGGAATTTGGTTTTTTGGTTTTTTGGTTTTTTGTCTCCGCATTTCAATTTTCCTCCGCGTCTCTGCGCCTCCACGGTTCATTCCTCTTTGTTCCACCAGCTCATGCGCAGCGCTTCTGCGGTAAGTGAAACATGCGAATGAATAATTTCCGTCGGCGTGCCCAAGGCTACAATGTTTCCGCCCGCTGCTCCGGCTCCGGGCCCCAAGTCGATCACAAAATCCGATTGGGCGATCACATCCAGATTATGCTCGATAATAATCAATGTCTGTCCATGATCGGCAAGCTGCCGGAAGAGGTGCATCAGCATTTCGACATCTTTAAAATGCAAACCTCGGGTTGGCTCATCAAGCAAATAAAGATTGTGGCCGTTACCGGAATGGAGCAATTCCACAGCAAGCAAGAGCCGCTGCAGCTCGCCGCCTGATAAAGTGGATGTAGCCTGGCCACAACAAAGATATCCCAAACCAACACGCTGCATTACTTTCAGCGCTTCAGTGATTTGTTTATCAAAATAAAAAAAATCGATTGCCTCTGCCACGCTCGTTTCTAAAAGGTCGTAGATATTTTTGTTATTGATCCGGCATGCCAGCACCTGTGACTGATAGCGTTTCCCTTTACACTCGTCACAAACCACCGTGACATCCGACATGAAATCGAGCGCTATTTGTATTTCCCCTTTGCCCTGACATTTCTCACAGCGGCCACCGGAAGTGTTGAATGAGAAATGCGTTTTGCGAAGTTTTTGCACAATAGCTTCCGGCGTTTTCGCAAAGTGCGCGCGCACCCGGTCGAACATCCCCGAAAGGGTAAGCAGATTGCTTGACTGACTGGTGGCGGCAGCTTTTTGCGTAAGCATGGCTACCTCATCAAACTGATCGAGTCCTGTTATTTTTTTGCAACCTCTGGCTTGCCGTGCAGCCGCTGAAGCTGCGATGACCTCAAAAAGCAACGTAGATTTCCCGCTCCCCGACACGCCACTGATGGTTACAATTTTCCTTGTCGGAATATGTAGATCAATGTTTTTAAGATTATTGGCGAAAGCCGAATGCATAGTGATAACTTCGGAAAGATTTGCTGGTGGGGCGCTGTTGCTAAGATGTTTCTTTTCATCCAAAAGATATTTGCCGGTAATGGATTTTGTATTGGTTTTGATTTGTTCGGGCGTTCCACAGGCAAGCAAATTTCCGCCCTGCTCTCCTGCTCCTGGTCCTAGCTCCAGCACCTGATCAGCGGCAAGTATAATATCCCGGTCGTGTTCTACCACCACCACAGTATTTCCGGCATTGCGCAAACGACGCAACAGCTCGATGAGTCGCCCGGTGTCGTGCGGATGCAAACCGGTGGTAGGCTCGTCGAGCACACAGGTAACTCCCGTAAGGCCATTGCCAATTTGTGCGGCCAGCCTAACGCGCTGCGCCTCTCCGCCCGAAAGCGTAACAGCTCCCCTACTTACCTGCAGATAGCCCAACCCCAAATCCTGCACGTTTCCCAGCTTTGGCAGCAGCTCATCAACCAGTTGCCTTGCAACCAGTTTTTCTTTTTCATTTAGCGATAGCGAATCCCATCTGGTAAAAAATTCGATTGCCTCATTAATACTCAAATCGGCCAACTGACCAATGTGACAGCCGGCAATTTGAAATGAGCGCGCCGTTTCGTTGAGGCGTGCACCCCGGCAATCGGGGCAGGATACCATTTTCATAATTTCCATCATCGCCTCGCCACGGTGGTCGGCATGCTTGCGGTGGTATTCCTCTTCGACAAGATGCGCCAACCCCGGCCATGTTCCCTCAAAATGATGGGTGCCTTCGCGGACGCCCCTTTTGTAATGCCACGAAACGCTGTAAACCTCATCGCCGGTGCCATTAAGCGCCACCTGCTTTTCCTTCTCCGAAAGGGAATGATAAGGCTTTGAGAAATCCAGATTTAATCGTTTGCCTGCAGCCAACAAGGTATGAACATGCTGGCCGTGCGGATCACCATAAAACTTTCCCCATTTGGTAGCGCCCATCGCGCCTTCCGTGAGTGGCCTTTCGGGATTGCTGATCAGCGCTTGGCTGTCGCAAATGGTTATGGTTCCCAGGCCATCACAACTTTTGCAGGCTCCCTGTTGGTGATTAAACGAAAACAACGAAGAGAAGGGCTGCGCTGAATAAATTTCGGACCGACCGATGCGCGAAAAAAGCAAACGATAAAGATCATAAATACCGGTGACAGTACCCACAGTAGAGCGAACATTGCCAGCGGCCGACCGCTGATGGATGGCGATGGCCGGCGTGATTCCTTCGGCAGAATCGAATCCTGCCGCTGTGCGCATTCCCACCTGTGCACGCACATACGGCGAGAAACATTCCAGAAAACGGTTGCTGCTTTCGGCATACAAGGTGTCGAAAGCCAGCGACGACTTGCCGCTGCCCGAAACGCCGGTGATGACGGTAATTTTATTTTTTAAAATCTCAACATCAATATTTTTCAGATTGTGGGTGGTTACTCCACGAAACCTGATGTTGGGATGAACAACCGCCGGAGGTACGGAAGTGAAAATTCTATTTTTATTATTAAAAAACTCCGCCAACGCTTTACCGGTAAGCGATTGCGGATGATGTAGGATTTCTGTGGGATGTCCTTCGAAAATAATTGTTCCGCCATCTTCGCCGCTTCCAGGGCCAAGATCGATGATGTGGCCTGCCGCAGCCACCACGCCGGCATGATGCTCTATCACCACTACCGTATTTCCCTGGTCGGTAAGCAAGCGAAGTGCCTCAAGTAAAACCTTTACGTCGGCATGGTGCAGACCAATTGTAGGCTCATCGAGCAGGTAGAGCGTGTGTGCCGCCGATGGACGCGCCAACGCCGTGGCTAATTTTATCCGCTGCGCCTCTCCCCCACTTAGTGTTGTCGATCGTTGCCCCAGCTTCAGATAGCCCAATCCTAACTGCACAAGCATTTCAGCGATGCGGCGGATGGCGGGCTGAGCGGAAAAGAAATCCAGCGCCTCTTCTACCGAAAGCTCCAGCACATCATAAATATTGAGCCCACGATAAGTTGCCTGAAGCGTCTCTTCATTAAAACGCCGGCCATTACAGCTTTCGCAAACGATCTCAACATTTCCCATAAAGTGCATACCCACCTGCTGGTAGCCGGCGCCCTGGCAAACCTCGCAGCGACCACCGGCGACATTAAACGAAAACTGTCCTTTTTTCCAGCCACGCTTTTTGCTTTCAGGCAGTGCGGCAAACAAGTCGCGGATGTAGTCGAACATTCCTGTATAAGTGGCAGGATTGCTCCGCGGCGTGCGGCCAATGGGGGCCTGATCTATCATTACCACCTGTTGCACCTGTTCCCATCCGGTTATTTTTTCGAAATACTGAACCGACAAAGATTTATTTTGTATCAGATGCTCAGCTCCTTCGGCCAGCGTCTGCATGAGCGACGACTTTCCGGCACCTGAAACGCCGGTTATAACATTGAGTGCATGCAGATAAAAATGTGCGGATACCTTTTTTAAATTATGCAATGAGGCGCCAATCAAATGGAGGGCCGAACCGGAAACAGGGATTTCTTTATTAATAAAAAAAACTTCCTTGACTAACAAAAAATCCAGCGTGCTGCTGTTGGTAACTTTTAAAGTGCTCAGCGCGGCAGCCGGATGGTTGATGAGCAACTCACCGCCATGGATTCCGGCGGCAGGACCAAGGTCGATCACATGATCGGCATGGCGGAGATATTCGTCGTCGTGCTCCACCACGATCACCGTGTTGCCCTGATCGCGCAGCTCAAAAAGCATATCAATCAGCGCTTTGTTTTCGGTGGGATGCAGCCCGATGGAAGGCTCATCAAAAATGTACAGCACGCCGTTCATCTCTGCTGTGATTTGCGCAGCCAGGCGCAGGCGCTGGCTTTCGCCACCCGAAAGCGTCGTCGATTCCCGGTCGGTAGAAAGATATCCGACGCCGAGCTTTTCGAGAAGATGGGTACGTTTAAGGATTTCGCCAAGCAACAAGCCCTCGGCGGAAGCCGGCTCTGTAGCAGCCTTATAAACTGAAAGCTCCTGCGACAATGCCCTGAGCGAAAGAGCCGCCAGTTGAGCAATATTTTTGCCGTGCCAACGGACCGATCGTGCGGCTGTATTAAGTCGGGTTCCATGGCATTCGGAGCATCGATGGGTGCGCACAAAACGCAGGATATTTTTGTTGCGGTCGCGCCGCAATATCTCGTTCATCACCGGGATCACACCTTTATAAAATCCCATGTCGCGTGGCTTAGCAGTGATTCCGCTCCAGCGCATACGCGATTCGAGGGTATGTTTTCCAAAAGGAATCTCAACCTTATTGCTGCCATACAACACCACCTGTTGCTCTGATTCGGTCAGCTCGTTCCAGGGAATGTCTACCGAAAATCCTTCGGCACGGCACACCTCGTCGAGCACGTCCATGGTTACCTGCGAATAGATAATATAGCCATTGGGCGCTGTAATAACAAAAGCGCCCTGGCGCAGGCTTTTGCTCCCGTCGGCGATGAGCAACTGCGGGTCGATGCGGTCTTCCACACCCAGCCCCTGGCAATGCATACAGGCGCCTTGCGGACTGTTGAAAGAGAAAAGGCTACGCTGGATTTTTAGTTTTGGATCGTCGGAGTGACCGAAGCGCGCCATGAGCAGCCGCAGATAATCGTAAATACCCGTGATGGTGCCCACCGTTGAACGAGCACTGCGAATCACGGTTTTTTGATTTACAGCGATGGCTGGCGAAAGTCCCTCGATGCTTTCAACCTCCGGACGCCTGGTTTTTCCCATCAATTGCCGGGCATGGGCTGAGAATGTTCCCAGGTAACGATTTTCGGCCTCGCGATAAATTACATCATACACCAGCGACGATTTGCCTGATCCTGAAACACCGGTTACAACCACAAGTTGGTTTTTAGGAATCTCTAAAGAAATATCTTTCAGGTTGTTTTGGCTAGCGTGGCGGATGCGGATGACGTCGGACATGGATTAGAAGAGTTTTGTGGGGCAAAGAACGGGAAAAAAGTCCATGGCAATTGACCGGGAGTGAAACGTAAGTTATCCGATGCCAACATGTTGGTCGGGAAAACGGATAATCCTATTTCCTGACTTCGACAATGTGGATAATGAATTGCAAAAATTGTAGGTTAATGCTCTCGAAGTAAGAAGATGAACCCAAAGGGTTCAAATGTTTATAGCACGATGAACGCAAGCAATGTGTTCGACCCCGTCGGGGTCGCATCGTTTTTGCAACAATCGTTTTCTATAAACATGCAATCCCTTCGGGATTAAAAGCGCAAAACATGAAAGAAGCGAAACATCTAAAAGTTCAAAATGAAGAACCCGAAGGGTTCAAATGTTTATAGCACTTTCAGGTTGTTTTGGCTAGCGTGGCGGATGCGGATAACGTCGGACATGGATTAGGAGAGTTTTGTGGGGCAAAGAATGGGAAAAAAGGTGCAGGCCTATTTGGGCAAAATCCAAAAAACATTAAAACAAGTTCCAAATAAAATCCAATTCCAAAAACTCAATAAACCTTATCGTCGAGAGTATTTAATATGTGCTAAACATGGTTTTGTAAATTGTTTTTTTGGAATTTATTTGTCATTTGATATTTGGAACCTGGGAATTCCCGGCAGTATTTCTCCTACCGTGTAAACAGGCGATACGCAGCACTACACTCCAGCTCATAGCGCAAACAAAAAACCCGGCTTTGTGTGGCCGGGTTTTTTTATTGATAAAATGATAATGCTAATCTTCGTCAGCAGCCTGCTCTTCGTATTCTTTGAGCAGCTGGGTTTGCACGTCTCCAGGCACCTGAGCGTACTCGGCAAATTTGAGCGAGTACATGGCGCGGCCGGAAGTGATAGAACTCAACGAGGTAGAGTAGCGGTTCATCTCGGCCAATGGCACACGGGCTTTTATCTTCTGATAATTACCTTCGCTGTCCATGCCCATGATTACCGAGCGGCGTCCCTGCAGGTCGGTCATCACGTCGCCCATCTTTTCTGCAGGAACGGTAACTTCCACATCATAGATCGGCTCGAGAATTTTCGGACCTGCGTTTTTAAAGGCTTCGCGGAAAGCATTGCGTGAAGCAAGTTTAAATGAAATCTCATTAGAGTCTACCGGGTGCATCTTGCCATCATAAATATACACCACGATGTCGCGGGCATAAGAGCCGGTGAGGGGACCGTTTTCCATTTTTTCCATGAGACCTTTCATAATGGCAGGCAAAAAGCGCGCGTCGATGGCACCGCCTACGATACTATTGATCATCAGCAGCTTGCCACCCCACTCCAGTTTCACCTCGTCGGTGCCGCGAACCGGGAACTCGGTTGTAAAAGTCATGCCCTCGGTGTAGGGTTCTATCATCATGTGCACCTCACCAAACTGCCCGGAACCACCCGATTGTTTTTTGTGGCGGTAGGTAGCTTTGGCGCTCTTGGTGATAGTTTCGCGGTAAGCAATTCTGGGTGTAATGTATTCGAATGGGATTTTTTCGAGGTTCTCCACGCTCCACTTGATAAGATTCAGGTGCAGCTCGCCCATGCCACCTGCGATGAGCTGGCGCAGCTCCCTGCTGTATTTAATGGTAAAGGTTTTGTCGACCTTACGCATTTCGTTGAGGACAGCATTTAGTTTCTCGTCGTCGGCGGTGTTGACAGCTTTTATTGCCATGGTCATCTTGGGATCGGGAAACTCTATGGGTTCGATGATTTCGTTGGCGTTTTTGGAAAAATTGAGCGTTTCGTTGGTCGCAGTATTTTTGAGTTTGATGGTAGCACCAATGTCGCCGGAAGAGATTTTAGAAATCTTTTCACGTGTTTTGCGGCCAGCCATAATGAAGAGCTGCGAGAGGCGCTCTTTGGTATCGTTGTTAGCGTTGATCATGTCGGTGCCTTCGTTGAGCTCACCGTTACAAACTTTAAAGAACGACACCTCGCCCAGATGCGATTCGATTACGGTTTTGAAAACAAAAAGTGAAACGGGTTCTTTGGGATCACATTTCAGCTCAGTGCCTTTGGTGGTTTTTACCGGGGGCATCTCGTTGGGTGCCGGTGCCGAATTATTGATAAACTCCATCAGGCGGCTCACGCCCATATTGTGTTTGGCGTTGATGCAAAACACCGGAAACATTCCTCTGCTAACGAGGCCTTTTTTGATGCCTTTAATCATCTCCTCTTCGGTGAGAGTACCGTTTTCAAAAAATATCTCCATGAGTGCTTCTTCGCTCTCTGCAGCTTTTTCGATCAGCTCGGCTTGCAGCCCTTCGGCTTTCTCTTTTTCGCTCTCGGGGATGTCGAACTCCTGGGGAGCGCCACCGTCTTCAGGAAACTTGAAGAGTTTCATTTTTAGCAGGTCGATCACCTGATTGAAACCTAAACCGGGATTCACAGGATATTGACAAACAGTAATATTGCCGCCAAACTGTGCGTGTAGCTGCCGGATAGTTTCGTCGAAGTTGGATTTCTCGTGCTCCAGATGGTTGATGGCGAAGATCACGGGAGTATTGTTACGTGAGGTATATCTCCAGCTAATTTCGGCTCCTACCTCCACACCGTTTTGCGCATTGATCACCATCACACCCGTGTCGGCTACTTTGAGTGCCGAGATTACCTCGCCCACAAAATCGTCGAAGCCAGGGGTATCGATGATGTTAATTTTTTTGCCGCCAAACTCGGCGTACAATACTGTGGAAGAGACGGAGTTTTCGCGTTCGTGTTCTATTTCGCGGTAGTCGGAAACGGTGTTTTTGTCGTCAACGCTTCCTCTTCTGTTTATCAGTCCTCCCTCGAAAATCATGCTTTCGGCAAGTGTGGTTTTTCCGGACTTGGCGCCGCCAACGAGCGCAATGTTCCGGATTTCGTTAGTTTGATATATTTTCATATTATCCGATCAAAAAAAGTGTAAATATTAAAAAGCCAGTGTCTTTCATATTTTTAAAGGGCAGCAAAAATATAAAAAACTGATTAATAACGCGAAAATGTTTGATGATAAATCAAAAGAATGTTTTGGCTGCTGCTGATTTTCAGTCAAAAGAAATCATTTTAAATTACAACTTTAGCATTGCTTGTGGTGGATGGAAGGATAGAAGCAAGCTGTTTTGATGAAGGCGATTGTTCTTTTTTTCGCGAGAGCGAAGAGCTTAAGCATCCAAAGAAAGAATCGATTTCTGATGTGTATTCCTCTAAAAACCGATCCAGGGATGGTAAACTTCTACGTAGTTTTATTTGTAATGCACAGCATTGTGGCTTTTTGAATTTGATGAGAAGTATGAAGAATCAACATCTTACGGATCACCGTCAGCCTAACATTCCCGCATTTATTTGGGCAGAAGATGGCGGATCAGGATAAAGTGTTTATTTTTGCACCTTTCTAAATAAGAATTATTTTTATGACAAATTCGATCAAAAGAACGATGGTTGCGGCTTTGCTGCACGACACCGACTACGACCGCCAGGTGAATGTTAAAGGATGGGTGCGTTCCCATCGCGGAAGCGGAAAAATTGCATTTATCGCCCTCAACGACGGCTCCACCATAAACAGCATACAAGTGGTAGTAGATGTAAATACATTTGATAAAGAGATGCTGAAAAAGGTTACCAACGGATCAGGCATTTCCGTAACCGGGAAGCTGGTGCAGTCGATGGGCAAAGGACAAAATAACGAGATACAAGCCACCGAAATAGTGCTTTATGGCACCGCAGATCCGGAGACTTATCCGCTGCAGCGCAAAGGGCATTCCATGGAGTTTTTGCGCGACATAGCGCATTTGCGGCCACGCACCAACACCTTTGGGGCGGTCCTTCGCATTCGCCATGCGCTCTCTTTTGCCATCCATAAATATTTCAACGACCACGGCTTTTATTACCTGCATTCGCCCATCATCACCGGATCGGATGCCGAAGGTGCCGGCGAGATGTTTCGCGTTACCACGCTCGACCCAAAAAATCCGCCACTGAAAGAGGATGGCACCGTGAACTTTGCAGAAGATTTCTTTGGAAAGCATGCCAACCTCACCGTTTCGGGACAGCTCGAGGCGGAGCTTGGCGCAATGGCACTGTCGCAGGTATATACTTTCGGGCCAACCTTTCGCGCCGAGAACTCAAACACCCCGCGCCATCTGGCAGAATTTTGGATGATAGAACCAGAAATTGCTTTTTATGATATCAACGACAACCAGGATCTGGCCGAAGACTTCCTGAAATATCTGGTGCAGTATGCGCTGGATAATTGCATCGACGACCTGACCTTCCTCAACAAGATGTTCGACGATGAGCTGATAGAAAGGCTGCGCGGAATTATCTCTGTTCCTTACGAGCGCCTCACCTACACCCGTGCCGTAGAAATCCTGGAGCAGTGTGACCGTAAATTTGATTATCCGGTAAGCTGGGGTGTCGACCTACAAGCCGAACATGAGCGCTATCTGGTAGAGGAACATTTTAAAAAACCTGTCATCCTCACCGATTATCCGATAGAAATCAAGGCTTTTTATATGAAACAAAACGACGACGGGAAAACCGTTCGCGCCATGGATGTGCTTTTCCCCAAAATCGGTGAGATCATCGGCGGATCGCAAAGAGAAGAAAACCTGGAGAAACTCACCAAACGCATCCATGAGCTGAACATACCCGAAGAAACCCTTTGGTGGTATATCGACACACGTCGCTATGGCACTGTTCCACACAGCGGCTTCGGACTGGGGTTTGAGCGGTTGGTGCTGTTTGTTACCGGCATGAAAAACATCCGCGACGTTATCCCATTTCCACGCACACCCAAACATGCAGAGTTTTAGTAAGTGTTTTTTAAAAAAGAAGTCTTATTTTAGCAGAAAATATCAGCGAAAGCTTATTAATAAATAACATACAGGAAATCGTAAAGGCATCATGGGCAAACAGGGGTTAGTTCAGAAATTAACATTACAGCATCAGCTATCGCCACAGCAAATACTGCTGATGAAGCTGCTTCAGATTCCCTCTATTGCATTGGAGCAGCGCATAAAACAAGAGATCGAAGAAAATCCGGCACTCGACGAAAGCAGCGAGCTTGAAGACGAGTTGGAAGAACAGGAAGAGGAGTATGAAAATGAGATGGACAGCAAAGACAGCGACGAGTTTGATCTGAGCGACTATCTGGGCGAAGACGACATCCCTTCTTACAAGCTCTCATCCAACAACACCAGCCGCGACGATGAACGTAAGGAGATTCCTTTCTCTTCAGGGCGTACCTTTCACGAAAACCTGACCACACAGCTTAGCATGCGCAACCTCGACGAGAAGCAGATGGTAATCGCCAAAACGATTATCGGCAACCTCGACGACTCGGGATATCTGCAACGCGATCTTACCGCCATGGTCGACGACCTTGCTTTTACTCAAAACATAATAGCTACCGAGGCCGAGATAAGCGAAGTGCTGCAAATGATACAGGAACTCGACCCGGCAGGGATAGGCGCCCGCGACCTGCAGGAATGTCTGCTGATACAACTGCTCCGCAAGAAAAACGAAGAGCCCGACCGCGACCTGAAATTGCCCATCCTGCTTATCGAAGAATACTTCGACGAGTTTACCAAAAAGCATTACGACAGGATCCTGAAAAGGGCTAAAATTGAAGAGGAAGAACTCAAAGAGGCTCTCGACGAAATACTGAAGCTCAACCCCAAGCCAGGCAACTCTATGAACGAGGGCAGCAGGACAAGCCATTATATCTCGCCCGACTTTATCATCACCACCAACGACGGCGAACTGGAACTGACACTAAGCTCACGCAATGCGCCCGAAATACGCCTCAACCCTACCTACACCGAGATGATGAGGGGCTATGCTGCTGACAAAAGCAAGAAGACAAGTCAGCAAAAAGATGCGATCGTTTTTATGAAACGCAAGATCGACTCGGCGCGCTGGTTTATCGATGCCATCCGCCAGCGGCACAACACGCTCACCGTCACCATGACCGCTATCATGAACTATCAGAAGGAGTATTTCCTCACCGGCGACGAAACGCGCCTGCGCCCGATGATCCTTAAAGATATTGCCGAAATCGTCAACCTCGACATCTCTACCATCTCACGTGTGGCCAACAGCAAATACGTACAGACGGCCTACGGCACTTTCCTGCTCAAGAGCTTCTTCTCAGAGTCGATGCAAACCGAATCGGGCGAAGAGGTGTCGACGCGGGAGATAAAAAAGATATTGCAGGACTGTGTAGATGCTGAAGACAAATCGAATCCTATGACGGATGAGGAGGCCACCAGCCTTCTGAAAGAAAAAGGCTACAACATTGCCCGCCGCACCGTAGCCAAATACCGCCAGCAACTGAGCATCCCTGTGGCACGGCTACGCAAGGAGCTTTAGCTAAAATAATCGGAAAACTTACGCAAAAATATAATCTATGAAATGCGTCTTGAGCTTTCTCAGGGGCAGGAACTCTAAAGACAAGAACATTACATCAGGGAATTAACCGATACCGCACTTCATTCCGCTGCGGATCGTACCAGACCAAATGCTTGTAATCGGCAAAAGCCAGAGTTATATTCGCATCATCCATATCCTCTAATTTTTCTGTGGTGTAAATTCCGCGTTCCACAGCTCCTAAAAACCATCCCTGATCCGGTTTGGTATAAAGAAACCTGCAAGCATTGTTTTGGATAATTACATCGGTAATGGCGAGATCATATTCGGCACGGAGTTTTTCAAGATTGATTTCCAACCTTGAGGTTTCGATGGGGAGTGAGAAAACCGAATCGTTGTGAAGATCGATAACTTCGCTTGCAAACTGGTCGAAAATCAAGCCACGTGATGCTTTGGAAGATAAATAATTGTAATACCTTCCGGATGTTTGATGAAATTTTGGAATACGATAATCGAGCAATCCGGAAAAAACCAAGGTATCGTTTTGATAAGAAAAATCGGCGAGGTAGCGCAAATCATCATCAGAATAATCTGTGTGCAAAAGAGCAATAACAAGGTTTTCCTGGTAATTTGCCATTATGGGGGCGCTGGCAGCAACAGTCCATTTTTCGGGTAGAGCGCTATCATCAATGTAAACCCACTGCAAATAATAGTCGTGTAGTTGAATGCTTGCAACAAAGAGTTTGGCCATCACACCCAGATTCCCATTTTCCTGCATAAAAGCATAAGGAATCTGAACCAACACTCTGGCCTGCTGTGCATCAATACTTATGTATGATATTTCAGCTCTGGCTTTGCCTACCCTTTCGAGCAGCTCATAGTGCTCGTGATAATTTTGCATAAATTCACCGGTAGCATCAAAATATTTATAAAAATCAGGCACGTTGATGTTTTCAGGCGAAAAGTAATAAAAGGTGTTGCCATTGTATAGAAGAACTTCCTGCATGGAACGGTTAAAAGCAACAAAGTTTTCATCGACAGCCGATAAAGTCACCTTGTCAAATGATAAAGTGTCGGGTAGTTTTATATCAGAATAATCATCCATCTCGCCATTGAGCAGCCCGAGGATGCTGTTGTAATTTCTGGCAAACTCTTTCATCGGGCACGAATATACCAGAGCACCATCTTCCTCCAGATAAAACTGTGATGACTCTTCACCACCCAGCCGCTGATACAAACTATCTGATTGGATGATCGTATAGCGGTTTTTATCCACAGGATATTGCATCCGAAGGTACCGCAGGTAGCGGTGGTAATTGCCCGCGAAAACCAGCGTGACCTCAACATGCTCCACAAGTTTGTCTGTGTAAATCTGTGCAGCATAACATTTCAAACACTCATTGGTATTTATCTTGACGTAAGCTTTGGGTGTGGCATAAAGACTACCCATCAATCCCATGGCGACGATTACAATAAAAAGATATTTTTTGTTCATATCACAAAACTATAAAAATAAAATCACACGGCTGCCGAATAAAAGAAGTACTACTTTCGCACAAATGTTTTTAGAAATCAAAACCACTCACTGAGACCAGCCGGACGCCAGGAAATAACCAGAAGCTTTTTTACATGGAACAACGTATTGCCACCATCATCTCACGGGCATTCCACCCACTGATCATCACCAGCTATTTTCTGATAATCACCCTCAACCTGCAGTTTCATTTTGCCACCGCCTTGCCCGAAAAGGCGCGCTGGATGATCCTGGGTCTTGCGGTCATCACCACTTTTGTGGTTCCTGTTCTGCTCATCCACATCGGCAAAATACTGCTCCGCCAACTTGCCCCCCTTCACCCGCGTCTGGCGGATGTGCCCGCGCTGATTGCAACCATTGCGATGTATTATTTTGCTTACCGCTTATTCGATCAGATACAGCTTTCGCCGATCTTTAATTTGTTTGTGCTGGGGATGGCCTCGTTGTCGGTGCTACTGCTCATCTTATTAATGCTGAGCAACGTGAGCGTCTATGCCACAGGCGCCGGAGCGCTGACGGGCGCCTTCATTGGTTTGCAAATTGGGCTGGGCATCAACTTGTTGTTTTTTATTTTCCTATCTCTCATCATCGGCGGACTGGTAGGCTTTTCGCGTTTAAAGCTCGAAACCCACCGACCTGCTGAGATCTATATTGGTTACCTTCTGGGGCTGGGCGTAATGCTGGCGCACTATCTCTTTTTGTAAATAATCTGTTCGCAGAACCTTCCCGGTAGATTTCCAGGGATTTTATATTTTTATTTACTAGTTCCTTTAGGGAAGCTGGCTTCGACAAGCTCAGCCACCGCATCCACCGCAGCCAGCGCAGGGCAAGCTTTATTTAATATTCATAAAAAAACGGGAGACAAATCTGATTGCCTCCCGTTTTCACATTTTAATAAACGGCAATGCCGCTGTATGATTATTTGAACTTTTTCAGCATACAGATCAGGTCGACTACGCGGTTGGAGTAGCCCCATTCGTTGTCGTACCAGTTGAGAGTTTTGATATAGCGTTTGCCAAGTACTTTGGTGTATTCGGCGTCGTAGATTGACGAATAGGAGTTGCCGACGATGTCGGTGGAAACGAGATTTTCTTCGCTGTACGAAAGGATGTTTTTCATCTTTTCGCTCGAAGCTGCCAGGCGCACGGCGGCATTTACGTCAGCTACGGTGACGTCGCGCTCTACTTCCACAAACAAATCTACTACCGAACCATCGGGCACAGGAACGCGCGAAGCCATGCCATCGAGTTTGCCGGCAAGCTTGGGGATTACCATTCCTACGGCGCGTGCAGCACCGGTGGTGGTGGGGATAATGTTTTCGGCAGCGGCACGGCCACGACGCCAGTCTTTGTGAGGCACGTCGGCCAGACGCTGGTCATTAGTGTATGCGTGGGTGGTGGTCATCAGTCCTTCGACAATACCAAAAGCGTCGTCAAGCACTTTGGCCATCGGGGCCAGGCAGTTGGTGGTGCAGCTTGCATTGGAAATGATGCGATGTTCGGGCTGAAGCACTTCATCATTCACTCCAACAACAATGGTGGCATCTATCTCATCTTTGGCAGGCACAGTAAGGATGATCCATCTGGCGCCAGCATCCAGATGTGGCTGCAGCGATGCGCGGTCGCGGAAAATACCGGTAGATTCTACTACCACGTCTACCCCCAGTTCTTTCCATGGATATTTGGCGGGATCTTTTATCGTGAGCATCTTTACCCGTTCTTCGGGTGTTACCAGATAGTCGCCTTCCATATGCACCGACTGGCCAAAACCACTCATCACCGTGTCGTATTTGAGCAGATAAGTGAGCACTTTGTCGTCGTACAGGTCGTTGATGGCAACAACATCAATATCAGGATCGGCATTCAGAATTCTAAATACTGAACGTCCTATGCGCCCAAAACCATTAATGGCTACTTTCATTTTCATTTGGAACCTCCTTCGGTATTAAGTTTATCGTAAGCAACAATGAGGTCTTTTATTCGCGAGGCCATAGCCAGGGTATTGTGGTACCAGATGAGCAATTTTACCATTTTGCCCTTGGAGCGCATGGTAGCCTGCTTGTCGTAAATTACTGAGTGGCGGTTTCCAACCACGTCCACCGAAACGATGGGGTCTTCCATAATTTCGAAGATTCCCGGAAGTTTTTTGGCAGCAGCCTCAATAGCAGCATCAATTTCTTTGATGGTTACCTCCGGGTTGCGCATCACCAGGGTGAGATCGAGCAACGAACCTGCCGGGATGGGCACGTTGAGTGCAGTGCCTTCGATGCGTCCCTCAAACTCGGGAAGAATCTTTTGTATCCAGTATGGCGTTGGCGTTTCGTTGGGGATAATATTTTCGGCTGCCGAGCGGCTTCTGCGGAAGTCGCTTCCTGCAGTATCGCGCAAGGGCTGATCGGCAGTGTAAGAATGCACGGTTGTGAGCATGGCGTAGTCAACGCCAAAAGCTTCATCAAGAATCTTGAGCATGATGGCTGTAGCGTTGGTGGTGCTAGATCCGGCCGAAATGAGTTTATCAGATTTCTTCATGTGCGCATCGTTCAAACCATTTATCACGATGCGATCTATGTCGTCGTCGGGCAGTGAAGCCAGGATTACGCGCTTGGCGCCGCCTCTGAGGTGTCCTGCCATTTCTTCGCGTGTGCGATACTTTCCGGTTGCGTCCACTACCACATCTACACCCAAAGCGTCCCAGGGTACATCAGCAGGTCCTTTGCCGGTAACAAAACGCGCACGGCCATTTTTCGACACCAGATAGTTACCTTCCAGCTTCACTTCAACGTCGCCGCGTTTGCGCTTCGACTCCGACTGCAGCAGGTACACCAGAATCTCCGGACGCCCGATGTCGCTGATGGCTACCACTTCGATATGTTCACCCTCAAGGCACAAACGGTACAAGTGGCGATTGATCTCGCCAAATCCCATTAAGCCTAATCGAACTCTTTTCATTTGGTATTCCTTTCTTTTATTGGATTAAAAATTTTAATTCAAAAACAAGCGATCCCTTCCTTTATTGCAAAGAAAAAATCAATTAACAATTTTTTAATAAGAAAAAACAGTCTGCACTTCAGACCATTATTAAAACTTTAAAACATCATGGTTCCGACAATTTAATAGGCCGAAATCCATATTACAAAAAGACATCCGCTGGTAGTCGGGGTAAACATCACAAATAAAATTCAATATCAAAAACCCAGGAGCCAAAATCGCCATGAGGTTTGATTTTTGGAATTTATTTGTCATTAGAAGACTGGATTTTGTAATTTACTCCTGATACCACGAAGCATACATGGTATAACTCTCGGCGATGCGTTGTATCTCGCCTTCCACCAGATCCTGACTGATATCTTTAATTTTTTTGGCAGGAATACCCGCATATACCGTCCCTGAAGGAACCACCGTATTTTTAGCTACAAGCGCCCCGGCAGCGATAATCGAGTTGCTTTCGATAACGGCATGATCCATTATAATAGCTCCCATACCAATGAGCACGTTGTCGTGGATGGTGCAACCATGAACAATAGCGTTGTGGGCTATCGAGACGTGGTTGCCGATGTTCACCGGTGCTGTTTTATACGTGCAGTGTATGATGGCGCCATCCTGAATATTCACCTGGTTGCCGATGCGGATATAATGCACATCGCCGCGCACCACGGCATTAAACCAAACGCTGCAATTATCACCCATTATCACGTCGCCCACTAGGGTAGCGTTGTCGGCCAGGAAGCAGTTGTTCCCCATTTTGGGAGTCGATCCGTTGACAGTTTTTATCAGAGCCATTGTTTTATCGTTTTTATAATATGTCTGCAAAACTACCCCTCGGGGCATAAGTTCAAATTGTTAACATTAATTTAATGTATCACCAGTTTACTACCGTTTTATTGAAGATATCCTCGACAAGTAATTCCACAATGAGCGGCACATAACTATCCGAAACTTCTGTAAGCGGCAGTGCGCTGGGATAATCTTCATATCGGCTAAAAGTCTGATTTTCGAAGCTCTGTGCTTTGTCGTATTTATTTTCAAAGGTCACCTTTACGGCAATGGTGAGGCGGTTGAGGGCCGCACGGTCGTCGCTTTGGATAGCGGTAGGATTTGTGCTGTAGCCGGTTATCTGACCATTTATCACCATATCGCCGCCTTCGGTAACGATGATCAGGTTGGTCTGCGACTGAAACTTGTCGCGCAACTGGTCTGTTAGTTCCTGGCTCAGCGTGGGATTGATGAGCGGCGCATTATTTGAAAAATAATTGATTTGGATGGTCTTTACTTCCGGTGGAATAGAAGCTCCCGTAAAGCTATAATTGACGCTGCACGAAGTGGCGCTTAGCGCGATCAATAAGAAAAGCAATCTTGCAAGAAAATGGGTGCGCATTAGCTAAGTGATTTTATATTCTTTGATCTTTCGGTAGAGCGTCCGTTCGGAAATGCCCAGATCGTGGGCAGCCAGTTTGCGTTTGCCGCGATGTTTTTCCAGCGCACGGCGTATCAGGTCGGCTTCTTTATGCGCTATCGACAGCGATTCTTCCACCTCCTCCATTTCCTCTACCGGCTCCTCCTGGTAGGGTGCGTAGTCGGCACGAATTTCCATATCAGCAGGCATTTCGTTTTTTAGTGTACTGATGTCGTGATAAAGCTTCTGGACGAGCTGCGGGTTATTTTGCTGCAATTCGTGCATGCCTCCGTGGTGGATGATCTCTACCACCGACTGTTTCAATTCCATAATGTCGCGGCGCATATCGAAAAGTATTTTGTAAAGGATGTCGCGCTCGGTCATGTTTTTGTATTCCGCTTTGTCGGCATAAAGCACCGGTAGCTTGGGCACGTAAGCTTCAGGCAGATATTTCATCATTGTTTGTGCGTTGATTTCGCGTTCGCTTTCGATGATCGAAATCTGCTCGGTGATATTTTTGAGCTGCCGCACATTGCCATCCCATCGGTAGTCGACAAGCATATCTACGGCTTCGGGAGTGAGATGCAGAGGAGGCATGCGGTATTTCCCGGCAAAGTCGCTGGCAAATTTGCGGAAGAGCAAATGAATGTCTTCTTTGCGCTCGCGCAATGGCGGGATGAAGATAGGCACAGTGCTCAGGCGGTAATACAAATCCTGCCTGAAGTTTCCTTTGTCGATGGCTTCCGGAACGTTGACGTTGGTGGCAGCAATAACGCGCACATCAGTTTTGATAACTTTTGAAGAACCCACTTTCAGAAACTCACCTGTTTCGAGCACGCGCAGTAGGCGTACTTGCGTGGAGATGGGCAGCTCAGCCACTTCGTCCAAAAAGATGGTACCGCCACTGGCCACTTCAAAATATCCTTTGCGTGCTTCGTGTGCGCCGGTAAAAGATCCTTTTTCGTGGCCAAAAAGTTCGGAGTCGATTGTTCCTTCAGGGATAGCTCCGCAGTTCACTGCGATGTAGGATCCATGTTTACGCGATGAAAGTTGGTGTATGATCTGCGGAAAAACCTCTTTGCCCGTTCCGCTCTCGCCGGTGATGAGCACCGTGAGGTCGGTGGGCGCCACTTGCACGGCAATGTCGAGAGCGCGGTTTAGTCCGCTGGTGTTGCCAATAATTCCAAATCGTTGTTTAATACTTTGTAGTTCCATCGGGTAAAACTTTTATAAAAAAAGAATGTGTTGCAAAAATAGAAATATTAATTCGGTAACGATTTGAACGGGGTTTCCATCATGCCGCTGGCGGCGCCGAAGAATGATGGGTTGGTTTAAAAATTAAAAAATAAATCCGGCTGTAGCCGAAACCAATAGCTGACCCAAGAATTGCACCCACCAAAATATCGCCCGGATAATGCACCCCCAGATAGATGCGTGAATATGATACCACCGCCGCCCAGACGATGATAAACAGCGCGAAATACCGAAAGCGGCTTTTGAAAAACGGGATCAGCAGCAATGCCAACGCAAAAACATTGGCAGCGTGTCCCGACATAAATCCGTAAGGACCGCCACACGAACCGCGCACCGTATGCACCAGCCCTTGCAGCGCCTCAGCATGGCACGGACGCGGACGCGCAAGATAGTTCTTGAGATGCCAGGTAATCTGATCGCTGGTAGTAATGGCGAGCGCCACCAAAAGCAAAATCACCAAAGAGCGCCATTTGTATTGCCGAATCAACAGATAAAACAAAACGGCATACATGGGTATCCATACAAAACGATCGCTAATCCAGAACATCACAAAGTCGAAAAAACCATTGTGCAGACCGTTGAGCAAAAGAAAAAGCCAGGTGTCAATTTGGTTGAGCGTTTCGAGCAAAATTGAAAATGTTTAATGTTCTATTTATTTGGGCTAAAGCCCACTGAATTTTGCACCCTTTAGTCTCTGGCCTGAAGGCCGGGGTTAGTAGTCAGCAGGCTATAAAACCCTTTTATTTTTCCCCACCCTAAAGGCCAAAGTTAGTAACCACCAGGCTACAAAATGTTATCTGATAGCCAATTCATTTTCTAACCTCAATCTTCTTCATTCAGCGCCTGCCAGATCATATCTTTGAGTTTGGGAAGTCCCTGTCCGCTGACTGCAGAGATAAACAGATGCTGCACCGGCGGCAGCGTGGCCTCCATTTCACGCATCAGCTCGGCGTCGAGCAGGTCGGACTTGCTGATGGCCAGAATGCGCGTTTTATCCAATAATTCCGGATTGAATTGTTTGAGCTCGTTGAGTAAAATATTGTATTCGTTTTGAATGTCGTCAGTATCGGCGGGAACCATAAAAAGCAGAATCGAATTGCGTTCGATGTGTCGCAGAAAGCGAAGTCCCAGCCCTTTGCCTTCGTGTGCGCCTTCGATGATACCGGGGATGTCGGCCATCACAAAAGATTTGTGATCGCGATAAGCAACAATTCCCAGGTTTGGTTTCAGGGTGGTAAAAGGATAATCGGCTATTTCGGGCCGGGCTGCCGAGAGTGCCGACAGCAATGTACTTTTCCCGGCATTGGGAAAACCCACCAATCCAATGTCGGCCAGGAGCTTGAGTTCTAAAACCTTCCAGCTCTCCTGCCCTTCTTCACCGGGCTGTGCAAAGCGTGGCGTTTGCATGGTAGAAGATTTGAAGAAGTCGTTGCCTTTGCCGCCACGGCCTCCTGTTAGAAGAATTTTTTCTTCGTCGTGCTGCGTAATCTCAAAAGCTACCTCACCGGTTTCGGCATCGCGGGCAACTGTTCCCAGTGGCACTTCCAACACGACGTCTTTGCCCTGGGCACCGGTTTTGAGCTGGCCGCTGCCGTTGCCGCCACGTTCGGCCATCACGTGCTTGGTATATTTCAGGTGCAGCAGAGTCCAGAGTTGTTCGTTTCCACGCAGAATGACGTGGCCGCCACGACCGCCATCGCCGCCGTCGGGGCCTCCTTTGGCTATGTTGCGCGCTCGGTGAAAATGCGCCGAACCGCCGCCGCCATGTCCCGACCGACAGAATATCTTTACGTAATCAACAAAGTTGGAGTTGCCCATAGTTGTATAAAATTAGCTACCTTTTTGGTAAAACTCGCGAAGCTTAGAATTGTTTAAAGTTCCTGACACAAATTCTTTAACAAAAAGAAATTAAATTTCAGGCTTAAGTTTGTAGATATCAGGGTAATTACGCCCCAGGCCATCATAATCCAAACCATAACCTACGATGAAATCATTTGGAATCTCGATGCCGACATAGTCGATTTTATAATCCATCTGAAAAGCTCTCGGTTTGTAAAGCAGTGTGGCCAGCCTCACATCAGTGGCTTCCAGTTTTTTGAGCTTCTCCTTGGTGTTGGCCATGGTAATTCCCGTATCGATAATATCTTCGACGATCACCACGGTGCGTCCGTGCAACACCTCGTCCAGGCCGATAAGTTCGCGCACCACGGCGGTGGTCTTGGTGCCTGAGTATGAAGAAAGTTTTACAAAAGAAATTTCACAATCAAAATTTAATTGCTTTATCAGATCGCTTGCGAACATAAAGGCGCCGTTAAGTACCACCAGAAACAGCGGGTTTTTATCATGTAAGTCAGCGGTGAGTTGGCGTGCCATGCGCGTGGTAGCATCGTGAATGACGGAAGCGTCGAGGAAGATTTCAAAAGTTTTGTCGAGAACAGTGATCTCACGCATTGTGGTAAGGTATTATGGTAAATTAGTTGTTAAAGCGTGCAAAGATACGCCATAATGACACGTACAGATTTGAAATAAGTATTAAATTTGTCGGCTAACTCCGGCAAAGACGGACGATTCGTTTCAGCCTTCCGGTATTAAAACATTGAAACAAAAAGCTTCTATGGACGAAAACAGGAAACCACTGGTAAGCATCATCATGGGAAGCACCTCCGACCTGGCGGTGATGGAGGGCGCTGCCAAAGTACTGAATGAGTTGCAAATACCTTTTGAGATGAACGCCCTCTCGGCACATCGCACGCCCGAAAAAGTGGAGCAGTTTGCGCGCTCGGCTTCCGGACGTGGCATCCGCGTAATTATTGCCGGAGCAGGTATGGCCGCGCATCTGCCTGGCGTTATTGCCGCCATGACGTCCATCCCGGTTATCGGTGTACCCATCAAAGCCTCACTCGAAGGCCTCGACGCTTTGCTTGCCATCGTGCAGATGCCTCCCGGAATTCCTGTGGCCACCGTAGCCGTCAACGGCGCCACCAACGCCGGAATATTAGCTGCGCAGATTTTGGCTGTAGCCAATAGCGAAATCAGCCAGCGCGTAATATCCTACAAAGAAAATCTTAAAGAGAAAATTATCAAAGCTAACCAAACGCTTGCCGGGATAAAATACGATTACAAAGTATAATCCCAGGCGGGTTTTTCAATCCATTATCCCAAACCACTATGAAGATCAGAGAAGAATCAGCCTTGAAAGTAGCAGAATATCTACTGCGCATCAAGGCCATCAAGTTGAATTTAAAAACGCCCTACACGTGGGCTTCGGGCTGGAAATCGCCCATTTACTGCGACAACCGCATCACATTGTCCCATCCAATCATCCGCAACTATATCCGCCAGCAGTTTGTGCAGCTCATCAGCGAGGAATTTGGCGATGTGGATGTGATTGCCGGCGTTGCTACCGGCGGCATCGCTCATGGCGTGCTGGTAGCACAGGAGCTGGGAGTTCCATTTGCCTACGTACGTGGAGCAAACAAAGACCATGGCCTTACCAATAAAATCGAAGGCGTTGTCGAGTCGGGTCAGCGGGTGATTCTGATCGAAGACCTGATTTCGACCGGTGGCAGCTCAATGGCCGCTGTGAAAGCTATGATAAATGCCGGCGCCAATGTAAAAGGCCTGCTAACAATTTTTACCTATGGTTTCCCCATCAACACTGAGGCATGCGGCAATACCTGCAAAATTTTTGCCTTGTCGGATTACGACAACCTGCTGCAACAGGCTTTGACCGACAATTATGTTCGCGAAGAAGAGCTGGCGGTGCTTGCACAGTGGCGCCAGGACCCTGCCAACTGGAACACTAAAACATAAAGTAATGAAGAAATTTACAGCCGACACCCTCGACATCACTGCTACCGCCGAACAAACAGGTAGATTTGCCCATGATATGCGCAACTTCGCCAGCATTATGCCCGAGCAAATTGAGCAGTGGCAGGCCGACGAGAATACGTGTGCTTTCAACATCAAAAATATAGGTCGCCTGAGCATGAGCCGTGGCACAGTCGACTTCCCTTTTAGGTTCGAATTTCCGGCTACAGCCGAATCGAAGGTGAAGTTCATCCTGGTTTTGCATTATCGACCCAATGCCCGGAAAGAGGCAAAAATTTTCTTTGAAATCGAAGCCGACATCAATACCATGATGGAGATGATGGCACGACGACCGCTGACTAATTTTGTTAATCTGCTTACGCAAAACCTTAAAACGCACCTGGAAACTGGAACCGAAAGTTAAACGCAATTTCCAAAATACAAAAGCACAAAAAACAAATAAATCTCAACAGCTAAAACACAATGAACAAACGCGATACATATTTTGAAATCTTAAAATTTGGGACTTATTTGTTTTTTGGAGTTTGTGATTTAGAATTTAAAACAATAGCCTGCTAAACCGGGTTAAAACATTACGATAAAGTGAGAATATTTCTGTTTCTTCTGTATCCTTTTGCTTTGCTTTATGCGCTGGTGCTGATGCTGCGCAATAAAGCCTACGACTGGGGTTTGCTGAGGTCGAAGCGATTCGACGTTCCGGTGATCTCGGTGGGCAATCTGAGCATGGGCGGTACAGGAAAAACTCCCCACGTAGAATATCTCATCGAACTGCTTAAAGACGAATACCAGCCGGCAGTGATAAGCCGGGGCTACAAACGCAAAAGCCGCGGATTTGTAATGGCTGCACCCCAGTCAACATCGATGGATATTGGTGACGAGCCGCTGCAGATAAGCCGCAAATTCCCCGAGATAAAGGTAGCCGTAGATGGCAATCGTGTGCGTGGCATCAGGCAGATGTTGCAAAAACATCCTTCCACCGACGTAGTTCTTCTCGACGATGCTTTTCAACATCGCGCCGTGAAATCCGGATTGTCGATATTGCTCACTGATTTTCACAACCTCTACGCCGAAGACTATCCTGTGCCGGTAGGAACCTTGCGCGAATTTCGCAGTGGCGCCCACCGTGCCGACATCATCATTGTTACAAAAACAGGACGAACGCTCTCCCCGATAACCGTTCGCCGTCTCGACGAACTGCTCAAACCCAGACCGCATCAGCAACTATTTTTCTCGTACATCAGTTACGGCCCCCTCACACCGCTGCCAGGTTCGACGGCAGAGCTCCCGGAAGAAAAAGTGAGCTCTGTGCTGCTTTTTGCCGGCATTGCCAATACCTATCCGCTGAAGGAACATGTGATGAAAATAAGCAATTATCAGGAAATGATCGAGTTTAGCGATCATCATCACTACACACAAAAGGATTATGAAAAAATAAGAAAACAGTTCGAAGATATTTTTGTAAAAAACAAAATCATCATTACCACCGAAAAAGACGCCATGCGTATTGCCATACCTCAGATACCTGAACTTTTGGCCGACCTGCCCGTTTTTTACATTCCTATCGAAATAAAAATACATACCGAATTCAGAAAAAGTTTTAATGAACAAATACGTAATTATGTACGAACAAATCCAGGAAACAGTAGCATACCTCCGCAGCAAAACCAACATTGAGCCGCAGGTCGGCATCATCCTCGGCACCGGGCTGGGCAATTTCATCAGTCAGATAGAAGTTACGCACCGCATACCTTACGAGGAAATCCCGCACTTTCCCGTTTCCACCGTCAAAGGGCACCAGGGAACCCTCATTTTCGGAACCATCAACAAGATGCCTGTGGTAGCCCTCAAAGGACGATTCCACTTTTACGAAGGCTATTCCATGCAGCAGGTCACCTTTCCGGTGAGGGTGCTCAAGTTTCTGGGAATCCGGCATCTGTTTCTCTCCAACGCCAGCGGTGGCACCAACACCAACTACCGCGTAGGCGACATCATGATCATCCGCGACCACATCAACCTTTCCGGCTACAACCCACTGATAGGCGCTAACGACGAACGCCTCGGACCACGTTTCCCCGACATGAGCGAGGTGTACGACAAGCAGCTCATCAGCATGGCGCAGGAAATTGCCACCCGGCAAAAACTGAATTTTCATACCGGCGTGTATGCCGCCGTCACCGGCCCCAATTACGAAACGCCCGCCGAATACCGCTACATCCGCACCATTGGCGCCGACGCTGTAGGAATGTCCACAGTGTCCGAAGCCATCGTAGCAAGGCACATGAATCTTTCATGCTTTGCCCTCTCGGTGATTTCTGATCTTGGCGTAGAAGGAAAAATTGAATTTATCACACATGACGCCGTCATCGATGCAGCATCAGAAGTTGAACCTAAAATGACCGGGCTGGTGCTGGAAATGATCGACCGGCTCAACGGGAAGTTTTCTTAATTTAGACTTTTACAACAAACGTTTTCCCGCAGATGACGCAGAACAATCAGCACACATTTGCGGGATTTTTTTCAGCAAGATTTAGAATTAAATATTTTGGTGCACGCACCTTTTAAAAATAATCTAACCGTTTCGGGTTCTGCATCTTGCTTTATTTGATGTTTCGCTTCATTCATGTTTCGCGCCTTTAGTCCTGAAGGGATTGAATGCTTATAGAAAATATTGTTGCGAGAATGATGCGACCCCGTCGGGATCGAACACATTCCTAGCATTGCTTGTGCTATAAACATTTGAACCCTGCGGGTTCATCTACTGACTTCGAGATCATTAAATTACAGACTTTACAAATAGTCATATAACAAGAAGCTACAGATTTAACATTACCTAATTGGGTGACGCTACCAAAAACGAATAACCATCATTAAAGGCATAAATGCAGAATCCGATTGTAGATTTTATTACATCTTTCCCGCTCTCGCTGCTTTTTCTACCTTTGTAAACTCAAAAACAAACAACACACATGTATTCACAATCGTCATCATCACCCACGGCACGTGCTGCCGACAACATCAGAGTTTTATCAGCGGCAATGGTCGAGCAGGCAAAGTCGGGTCACCCCGGCGGCGCCATGGGCGGAGCCGATTTTATCGAAATACTTTTTTCGGAGTTTTTGCGATTCGATCCCTCCGATCCGCAGTGGCCCGAGCGCGACCGGTTTTTCCTCGACCCCGGCCACATGTCGCCAATGCTTTACGCCACGCTGGCCATGTATGGACATTTCAGCATGGACGGTCTGAAAAACTTTCGTCAGTGGGGAAGTCCCACGCCGGGACATCCCGAGCGCGACCTGAGCCGCGGCATCGAAAACACCAGCGGCCCGCTGGGGCAGGGACATACCTTTGCCGTGGGCGCGGCCATCGCCGAGCGATTTTTGACTGCGCGTTTTGGCGAATGGAGCGTGCACAAAACATTTGCCTACATCTCCGACGGCGGCATACAGGAAGAGATTTCACAGGGTGCCGGTCGCATCGCCGGCCATCTGGGGCTGAACAATCTTATCTTGTTTTACGACGCCAACAAAATCCAGCTTTCCACCCCCGTTGCCGAGACTACTTCTGAAGATACCGCCGCCAAGTACCGCGCCTGGAAATGGAAGGTGATAGAGATTGATGGCAACGATACCGGCCAGATCCGACAGGCGCTGACGCAGGCAACCGCCGAAACGGAAAAACCCGTGATCATCATCGGTCATACGTTGATGGGCAAAGGCATTGTGGACAAAGACAACAAGCCTTTCGACAACCGCCCCAGTGTGCATGGCCAGCCCATCAGTGCTGCCGGAGGAAACATCAGCGCCACCGTTCGCCACCTGGGCGGCAATCCCGAAAATCCTTTCGCCATCTTCGACGATGTAAAACAATATTATGAAAAGATAAAAACAGAAAAAATAGCTGCTGCTAAAAAAAGAAAAGAAGAAAAACAGGAGTGGGAAAAACAACATCCGGAGCTGGCAAAGCAACTGGCTGACTTCCTTTCGGGAAATATCCCGGAATTGGAAACGGAAAAAATCAATCAGCCACAAAATATTTCCACGCGTGCTGCCTCGGGCAATGTGCTGAAATACCTGCAAAAGCGTGTCCCCAATCTGGTGGTAGCTTCTGCCGACCTCTCGAACAGTGACAAAACCGATGCTTTTCTGAAACAGACCACCGCTTTCCGACCAGGCGATTTTTCAGGATCGTTCCTGCAAGCCGGCGTTTCGGAGCTTACCATGGCGGCCATCGCCAACGGCATGGCGCTGCATGGAGGAATCGTTCCGGCATGCGCTACGTTTCTGGTGTTTTCGGATTATATGAAACCTGCTATCCGGCTGGCAGCACTAATGGAGCTGCAGGTGATTTATATCTTTACGCACGACGCTTTCAGGGTAGGCGAAGACGGCCCCACCCACCAGCCGGTAGAACACGAGGCGCAACTGCGACTGCTCGAGCAGATGCAAAACCACAGCAATCAGCGCGCATTGCTGGCGCTGCGTCCGGCCGATGGCGACGAAACCACGATCGCCTGGAAGCTTGCTCTTGAAAACAAGCACAGCCCTACCGCGCTTATCCTTTCACGACAAAATATTCCGGAAATTCCACTATCCGAAGGTGCCAACAGAAAGCAAATGGCAGCACTTGCTGCACATGGTGCTTACATCGTTCGTGGCGATTACAAAAAACCCGATCTCATCATGCTGGGCAATGGCTCGGAAGTATCACTGCTGGCCGAAACGGCTCAAAAGCTCGAGACAGATAAAAATCTTAAAGTGCGGGTAATTTCTATTCCGTCGGCGGGTTTATTTTTGGATCAGCCCGAAAGCTATCGGCATGAGCTGCTCACGCCCGGCATTCCTCTGCTGGCGCTCACTGCCGGACTTCCTGCTGCATTACCGGTAGCGGAAAACAAGCACACACGCATCCTCGGCATGTCACAGTTTGGATACTCAGCGCCGGCAAAAGTGCTCGACCAGAAGTTTGGCTTCACCGTCGAAAATGTTTTTGCGCAAGCGATAGATTTGCTGGGGAGATAAAACGGATAATGATATTTCACAAAGTGTGCGCTGAAATAATCATAATTCATGCGTTGTAAGTGTTTTTCATACTTTTTGTATTTGACTCATCCGTGAGACTTCCCTTGCAAGGCATAGTGGAAGTCTTGCGCCCCGACACCCGACGCCGATAAAAACCAACAAGATTATTAATCCGCAGAATTTTACTTTGGGGGATTTTGGCCGGTGTTTCATCTCAATTTTATTTATTGATAGCAATTCCCAATGCACACTATTCCTTTATCACCTTTTGCGATGCCACCTGTTTTCCGTTTTCATCCGTGAGCCTGAAAATATAGGCGCCGGTCTGGTAAGCGGAGAAGTCGATAAAGCTCTCGGGATTGTTTAGCATGTGCGTGCTGATAAGCTGACCGTTCATATTGGTGATTTCCAGTTGCAGTGTATTAAAATTTGTGTTGCAGAAAATAAAAACCTGATTGCCTGCCGGATTAGGGTAAATTTTTACGGCTGATGCGGGATTAGTCGCTGGTTCGGAAGTTCCGGCAAGTAGCGTGTTGCAATCCACCTGCGCAAACTCCATCACGCCCTGGTTGTTCATGGTTCCGCGCCAGCAGTTACCGTCGGGCGATTTCATGATGATGCCGCGGTTGATGTCTTCAATGAAGATGTCGCCGTCTTTCACCTGAATTTTTGCTTCCGGTTCATTGGTGCCGACGCCCATGTTACCACTTTCGAAAATGAAGTTTTCATCCGCAGCATTAAAAACCAAATCTTCGTTGGGCTTTGTTTTTATAAAATGTTTCTTGTCGCCAAGCCATAGTGTAGAATAATAGTCGCCAGCAGACTCAATGTAAAGAGAAGCATTGTCGGGTCGTGAAGCATCATTATCTCCCAGGATGTGGAACTTTGCATCAGGATTGGTGATGTTGCCAATGCCGATGCGTCCGGTTTTACTTGCTCCTGGTGAAGTTTCAACAAAAAAAGTAGGGACATCGCTATTGAAGCCCACCATCAAACTATTCGGAATCCCATTTGTCAGTGTTTCGGAACTACCGACTCCAATTGCCATCGAATTGCTTGCCTGAGTTTTTAGGTTCCGGCCAAACAAAAACGAAAAATTAGCGTCAGCATGGTTCATGTAACCCAGCGATACCGCCCCAACACCTGTAGATTTATTAGACCGCCCAATAGCAACTGAATACATCCATGATGCCTCTGTGTTTTCGCCAATCGCTATAGCGGATAAGTCTCGTGCAATAGCATTATAGCCAAAGGCAAGCGAACGATTCCCAACAGACTTTGCCAGAAAAGGCATCGCAATCGAATAATCTCCAAGTGCTTCACATTGATACCCCACCGCCAATGAATTGATGCCCGTCGATAGGTTTTGTGTGCCAATAGCGGATGCGCCATTTTCAAAATTGATTGTGTTTTCATCGCAGGTAATGCATGATTGTCCAAATGCAACTGCCGCAGAGATGGTTAGTAATAAGATGAATAATGATTTTTTCATGATGCTTTGTTTTTTTTGATGTTTAATATGTTTTCTGTTTTATAATTGCTCAATTGGAGTCCTGTTTCCCATCATTTTACAAATCATTAAAAGCTTAATAATTCGATTCAAAAATAAATGTCGGTGTAGCAAATGAAAGCCGCAGATAGTAGCACAAGTTGGTTTGGCCACTCATCGTCCGGGCAAACAGACTACGAAATTAAAATTTCATCACCCTGGGCAACCTTGAATCGGTTACGATGGTTCTGTGTTATAAAAACCACTCAGGATCGATAAACCTGCTTAGTTTTTCACCATAGGTTGCTACTTGTTTTTTTTCGTCCACTTTGAAGGTAATTTGTTCACCATATTTCCTCGAAATAATAATGAAGCACTCCTTACAATCAGCATCAATCCTGATGTATTTTGCAAGCGTATCTTTATTAGGAATGTTTAAACATTCGTGGCAAATAGGACAGAATAAATCAACAACTTCACCTTTTTCAACAGTTAATGAAGAACTCAAGTCGCTTGAATAATTTCCGATTTCTTCGTGTAATAATATCAGGCCTACACTGTCATTACTTGTTTTGACTGATAAAATGATGCTGTTTCGGGCATTTATTGCACCCCGGCAATGTGGACATAAGTATGTAACTTTCATAATTATAAATTTAATAGTTTCATCAAAATTAACTTTTTTCTGTCAAATACAGGAATCATGTAGGATTTGTTTTTCGTAGTAAATTATTGAGGTTATTCAATATTCCGGACATCTCATCGTGCGAAGGTCATGGAATCATGAAAAGAAAACATACCTTGTAAAACATTCATCGAAACTTATCAATAATCAACACCTCACCAATCATCTTTCATTATTTTTGTTGGATGGAGATTCGACAGGTTGAAGACCTTATTTTCGCACATTTTCCTTACCAGCCTACCGAGGGTCAGCGCATCCTCATCCTGGCCTTAGCGGAGTTTCTGCTCAACCGCGGGGCGCACGAGGCTTTCCTTTTTAAAGGCTATGCCGGCACGGGCAAAACCACCGTGCTGAGTGCGTTGGTAAAGGCTGCGCCCGATTTAAAACTTAAAACTGTGCTGCTGGCGCCCACCGGCCGCGCTGCCAAAGTGCTGGCCGCCTATTCTGGCCGCCAGGCGTTTACCATCCACAAAAAGATATACCAGCCCCGCGTCACCACCGATGGCGCCATGATGCTGCACCTGCTGGAAAACCAGCATACCAACACGCTCTTTGTGGTGGATGAGGCCTCGATGATTCCGGGCACCGCTCCTTCCGACGCACGCTTTGCCACCACCTCCGACCTGCTCACCGACCTAATCACTTACGTTTATTCCGGCACCAACTGCGCCCTGGTGCTTATCGGCGACACCGCCCAACTGCCACCCGTGGGCACCGACATGTCGCCGGCCCTCGACAAACACCTGCTCGAAACCAGCTTTGGATTGAGCGTGCGTGCCCTCGAGCTACGCGAGGTAATGCGGCAATCGTTGGAGTCGGGGATATTGGCTAACGCCACGCTGCTGCGCCAAAAAATTAATGACGAGGATCTCAACTTCCCGCTATTCAGCCTCACAGGCTACACCGATATTCGCCGCATCGATGGCACGCAGCTCGAAGATGCCCTTTTCTTTGCCCACAAAGACTACGGCGACGACAAATCCATTGTCATCACCCGATCCAACAAACGCGCAAACATCTACAACCGCGAAATCCGCAACCGCATCCTCTACCGCGAAGATGAGATTTCCGCCGGCGACTACATGATGGTGGTGCGCAACAACTATTACTGGCTTCCCAAAGAGTCGCCCGCCGGATTTATCGCCAACGGCGACATCATCGAAATACAAAAGATTACCCGCATCACGGAGATGTATGGTTTTCGCTTTGCTAATGCATTGGTGCGTCTCACCGACTATCCGCAACAGCCCGAAATAGAAGTGAAGCTGCTACTCGATACCATTACCGCCGACACGCCCGCCCTGAGTTACGACGACTACCGCCGCTTCTATAACGAGGTGCTTCAGGATTATATAGACCTGCCCACGCGGCAACAGAAAATGGAAAAGGTGAAAAACAATCCGTGGTTTAATGCGCTGCAGGTGAAATTTGCTTACGCCCTCACCTGCCACAAAACGCAGGGCGGACAGTGGGAAACCATTTTCATCGACCAGCCATGGCTGCCCAACGGCACATTCGATAAGGAGTTTCTGCGCTGGCTCTACACCGCACTCACCCGCGCCACTCAAACGGTTTATCTGGTCAACTTCAAGGATGAGTTTTTCGAAGAATAATAGATTGTCCACGAATTCACGGAAAAGAAAACCATCCACGAATTCAATCGAATTAAGCGAATTAGCACGAAAAAATCATTACTGCTTCTTTTGACGTTTCTATGTCAGCCGTCGGCTTACGATAGAAGGTCGCAGTGCAGGTGATATCAAATATTTATTCTTTGTATCCTTCGTACCTTCTTTTTAGTTTTAAAAAATTAGTGAGAATTCCTTTTAATTGGCGGAAATTCGTGGACAGCTTGATTTTTCTTTTCTTTCCAAATCAAAAAGCCCCTTTGGTTGTTGTTTCAAATATACCCGGAAGGGGTAGATTAGTATTAAAGCAACTGCAAGGCTACGATTACAAAAAGCCTTACTTTTGAATTTTTATTTTTAAGTTGAAAACTATGGACAAACTATCATATCTCAGCAATGCCGATCCTGCGATGATCGACGAACTCTATAGCCAATACCGGCGCGATGCGTCAACAGTAGATGATGGCTGGCGCCGATTCTTTGAGGGATTCGAATTTTCGCAGACACATTACGACGGCCACTACGAAGAGCAGCACAAAGACGAGCCGTGCGAAAACTACCCGTGCGAATTTAAAGTTTTTAATCTGATCAACGGCTATCGGGAGCGCGGCCACCTTTTCACCAAAACCAACCCGGTGCGCACGCGTCGCCAATACCGCCCCACCCTCGACATCGAAAACTTCGGCCTCACCTCCGACGACCTCGATCGTAAATTTGCTGCCGGCAACGAAATTGGCATCGGCGAAGCAACCTTAAAGGAAATTATCAATCACCTGGAGCAAACCTACTGCGCCAGCGTAGGTGTGGAATACATGTTCATCCGGGAGGTGGCCGTGCAGGCCTGGCTGCGGGCAAATATGGAACGCACCAAAAACACCGTGGCTTTCAGCGATGAAAGCAAGGTTTTTATGCTGAAAAAGCTGGCGCGTGCTGTCAACTTCGAGAAGTTTATCCACAAACGTTTTCCGGGCCAGAAGCGCTTTTCGCTGGAAGGCGCCGAGGCGCTCATCCCGGCACTGGATGCCGTGATAGAAAGAGGCGCCGCTTTGGGCACCCGTGAGTTTGTAATTGGGATGCCCCACCGTGGCCGCCTCAACGTGCTGGCCAACATTATGCACAAAAAATATAGTGAGATTTTTTCGGAGTTTGCTGGCAAAGAATACGATGACGAGCATTTGCTTGGCGACGTAAAATATCACCTTGGCTCTACCTGTCAGCGGCAAACCGACGACGGTCAAAAGATAGACCTCACGCTGGTGGCCAATCCCTCGCATCTCGAAACCGTCAACCCGGTGGTGGAAGGCATCGTACGCGCCAAAATCGACAACCGCTATGAGGGCGATTTCAAAAAAGTGGCACCTATCCTCATCCATGGCGACGCTTCCATCGCCGGCCAGGGAATCGTGTACGAAGTGTTACAGATGTCGCAACTCCCGGGCTACAAAACCGGTGGAACCATCCATATTGTGGTCAACAACCAGGTAGGCTTTACCACCAACTACCTCGACGCGCGCTCCAGCACCTATTGCACCGATGTGGCCAAAGTGGTGCAGTCGCCTGTATTCCATGTCAATGGCGACGATGTGGAAGCCATGGCCTACACCATCCGCTTTGCCATGGAATTTCGCGACAAGTTTCAGCGCGACATCTTCATTGATTTGCTTTGCTATCGGAAATATGGCCATAACGAAGGCGACGAACCGCGCTTCACACAACCACTGCTTTACAAAATCATCGAGAATCATCCCAACCCAATGGAGATTTATGCCAATAAGTTGCTCGGGGAAGGTGTAATTAATAAAGAGAAACTACAATCATTCGAAGACGACATAAACAACACGTTGGAAGAAAATCTGGAGGAGTCGAAGCATTTTGAACGCAACCACATCAGCTTTTTCCTGGGCGAACACTGGGGTGACATCAAAAAAGCTACTACCGCCGACTTTGATACCTCACCCGAAACCGGAGTAGATATATCGTTGCTTAAAGATATCAGCAAAAAAATAACGGCGCTACCGGAGGATAAAACTTTTTATCGCAAAATAGTAAAGCTACAGCAGGACAGGTACGACATGGTTTTTAAAGAAAACCGTCTGGACTGGGCTATGGGTGAGCTGCTGGCCTATGCCACCCTTCTTAACGAAGGTCGGGATATTCGCTTGAGTGGTCAAGATTCCGAACGCGGAACTTTCTCGCACCGTCATGCCGTTTTACGTGTGGAAGACTCGGAAGAACGCTACATCCCACTGCATCATATCAGCGACAAACAGGCGCGTTTCGAGGTCTACAACTCTCTTCTTTCGGAGTATGGCGTGCTGGGTTTCGAATATGGATACTCACTCGAATCGCCAAGCAATCTCACCATCTGGGAGGCTCAGTTTGGCGACTTTAACAACGGCGCACAAATTATCATCGACCAATATCTGAGCAGCGCCGAAGACAAATGGAACGTGATGAACGACCTGGTGCTGCTGCTGCCTCACGGCTACGAAGGGCAAGGCCCCGAACATTCGAGCGCGCGCATCGAGCGATTCCTTACCCTTTGCGCCGAAAACAACATGCAACTGATAAATCCTACTACACCGGCCAACTTCTTCCATGTGCTGCGCCGTCAGTTCTACCGCGACTTCCGCAAACCACTTATCGTGTTTACGCCCAAGAGTCTGCTGCGCCACCCCCAGGTAGTTTCACCTATCGAAGACCTTGCAAACGGAAAATTTCAGGAAGTGATAGACGATGCACAGGCCGATCCTAAAAAAATTACCCGAGTCGTTTTCTGCAGCGGCAAGCTCTATTACGATTTGCTGGAAGAACGTAAGAAAAAAAATATCGAAAATACTGCGCTGATACGCCTGGAGCAACTCTATCCGTTGCCCACCAAACAACTCATCAAAATCATCGACAAATATCACAAAGCTACTGACCATATCTGGTCGCAGGAAGAGCCGGTGAATATGGGTGCCTGGTATTTTATGGGCTACTATTTCCCGAAAGTTGACCTGCGCGTGGTGGCGCGGCCGGCAAGTGGCAGCCCGGCAACCGGAAGCAGCCGTTTCCACGCCGTCCGCCAGCAAAAGATAATCGACAAGTCATTTGCTGAATGTGATTGCCCGGCAGTGGATGAAGAGTGCCGCATGGTCTGCATCGGCAACCGCTGGAAATCATTTGCCAAAGACCCCGACAAGGTGCTCAGAGCAAACTTCGAACACCAGCTCAAATAATCAGCAGCAGATTTTTTTAATTATTAAAAATCAATTTTTAAAATAAATATTGAAATGATCGAGATAAAAGTGCCCAGCCCCGGAGAGTCAATCACCGAAGTACAACTGGCCAGTTGGCTGGTAAAAGATGGCGACTATGTAGAAAAAGACACCGAACTGGCTGAGATAGATTCGGACAAAGCCACGCTAAGCATCAGCGCCGAAGAGGCCGGAAAAATAAAAATTCTGGTGGAAGCTGGCGAGACGGTAGAAGTTGGTAAAGTGATTTGCACCATCGACACAAAAGCCAAAGGTGCACCACAAGCATCAGCAAAAAAAGCCGAGCCTGCCTCCACAGAACCGAAAGCTGCTGACGAAAATGAAAAAGCGCCAGCTGTCCAACAATCTGAAGTGAAAGCCCCAGAGCCTGAGCCAAAAAAGGAACCGGAGCCAGCAGCTAAAAAAGAAGATCAAAAACAGGCTCCTGCCACCGACATCCACATTTCGCCCCTGGCACGAAAACTCCTGCAGGCCAACGATCTTAACGAACAGGAGATGATCGACTTTTACAAAAAACTGCGCATCACCAAAGACGATGTAGCGCATTTTATTGATGATAAAAAAAATATCCCGTCGCAAGCTGCTCCCTCAGCCGCTGCCGGATGGGGCGGCACCCGCGACACCGAACGCAAAAAGATGTCGACGCTGCGCCTGAAGCTCTCCGAGCGATTGGTGGCGGTGAAAAACGATACCGCCATGCTCACCACCTTCAACGAGGTGAACATGTCGGCAATCATGGATATTCGTAACCAATACAAGGAGATTTTTAAAAAACAATACGATGTCTCGCTGGGATTTATGTCGTTTTTCGTGAAGGCCGTCACCGAAGCACTGCAACATTTCCCACAAGTGAATGCACAAATCGACGGCAACGAGATGATCTACCACAACTACGCCGACATCGGCATCGCGGTAAGCGCTCCAAAAGGGCTTATGGTTCCGGTGATACGCAACGCCGAAAAGCTGATGCTGCACGAGATAGAAACGGAGATAAAGAACCTGGCCGGCAAGGCACGCAACAGCCGCCTCACCATCGACGAGATGACCGGCGGCACCTTCACTGTTACCAATGGCGGGGTGTTTGGCTCGATGCTTTCTACACCCATCATTAACCCGCCGCAAAGCGCCATCCTCGGCATGCACAACATCGTGGAACGCCCCATCGTTGTGAACGGAAAAATAGAAATTGCACCCATCATGTACGTCGCGCTTTCGTATGATCATCGGGTGATCGATGGCCGCGAGTCGGTGAGCTTCCTGGTAAAAGTAAAAGAGATGCTTGAGAATCCTGCACGCATGCTTTTTGGCGGTACCGATCCGGTGGAGAGTTTGCTGGGGTTATAGGAACGAAGACAGATCTCAGAAGGCTGACAAGCATCACGACTCTGACGGCAACGGCCTATAATTAACATTTAACAAAACGCACTAAAACAACTTTCTGCAGAACTCCGAAAGAGAAGCTGGATATAATTTTTAATCGATCCACCAAGTGTTTGATTTATAATATCACCCCTTCGGGGTTTCGATTTGTATTCTTATAGCTAGAATCATTTCACCCCTTCGGGGTTTCGATTTGTATTCGTACAAATCTGCTAGAATCATTTCACCCCTTCGGGGTTGCTCCAAGAGACTGGTAACATTTACAGTTTTTATAAGAAGACAATTCAAAACCCTCACCTGGAAACTCCGCATGCATGCTAGGATTATACCACATCCCCATACAACAATCTCACAACAACTCTGAAGGAGTGGCAGGATTATAGTTCACAAGGTAAGGAGTGATCTTTACGAAACTCCGAAGGAGTGGCATTATAGTTTTATGTATTTTCGATGAAAATTTAAAATCACAAATCATGGCTGGCTCATTCTCACAGATTTATGTGCAAATTGTTTTTACCGTTAATGGCAGAACGAATCTTTTACTAAATCCCTGGAGAAACGAGGTGTTCAAATACATTTCCGGGATTATTAAAGGAAAGGGGCAAAAGCCTATTATTGTTAATGGTGTTGAGGATCATATTCATATTTTCGTTGGGATCAAGCCGGCAATGGCTCCTTCTGACCTTATCAGAGATGTCAAAAACAATTCATCAAATTTCATTAATGAAAGGGGATTTACCCGGCACAAATTTTCATGGCAAAATGGTGCCGGCTATTTTAGTTATGGGCATTCTCAGATAAATGATGTTTACAAATACATATTAAACCAGGAGCAGCATCATCACAAAACAACTTTCAGGGAGGAGTATCTGGAATTCCTGAAGAAATTTGATGTCCCTTATGATGAGAGGTATTTATTTGAATGGTATGATTGATAGTTCCATGTAATCTGGTGTGCCCAATGAAAACGTAAAACGTAATTGCTTTTTGTTACGATGACAATGAAACTCCGAAGTAGTGTCAGGACTATAGCTCAAACCATCGTAACGACCTCACCAATTAAAAAAAGGCAGCCGAAGAGGTTGCCTTTTTTTGTTTAATCTAACATTATAAAATAATTTAGAAAGTAATCTTAACATATTAAAATTGTTAATTAAATTTGCCCGTCTTTAGAACTACAAATCAAGACTGCATTTTGATCTGGATTTGAAACAAACAAATTGACATATTACTATTTCAAGCTTAATTAATTATGAATAAAAAGCCTACAAATTTACGGTGGCTGATCAGCTTAATGCTAATAGCCTTTTGCGGATTCGGGTTCGCTCAACTTAGTGAGCCGCCTCGTGGCTCTTTTGCCGGTGAAGAATTTACTTCCGAATTATTCATTAATAACAAGGATGCGATCACTGCCTCGCTTAATGAGGGCTTCGAAGGCAGCACTTTTCCTCCCGAAGGATGGAAGGTTATTAATAATGGCGATCCTAACAGTTGGATTCGCAGTACTTTGAATCCCAGAACTGGCTCTGCCTGTGCTTCGATAACCACGGATTATTTGATATCTCACGACGATTGGTTGATAACTCCCAGGCTTCAGCCTGTATCAGGAAATTCAACCCTCTCCTTCTGGGCGAAAAACAGTGATGAGTTTAATTATTATCTGGAAGAATTCAATGTTAGGGTGTCGACAACAGGTAACAATAAAGAAGATTTTACATTTGCCATAGCATCAAATGTTGAGCCTCCCAATACCTACACCAAATATTCCTACGATTTGTCAGCCCACATCGGACAGGTGATTTATGTTGCCGTTCAGGCAATTTCTCTTAATATGGATAGCCTTTATTTGGACGATTTTGAGGGACCAAATATTTTTTCAGGGACACTTCCTGCGCCGGGTGTCGTAACCAATATTGCACCAGCCAATGGTGCCACCAACATAAACAATGGCTCATTGCTGAAATGGTCATTTGGTGAGTATACCGCTCAATATCAGGTGATGTTGGGTACTACCAATCCTCCAACCGATGTGGTGATAGACTTTACCAGCAACCTGGCAACTTCCTATATGCTTAACGATATGCAACTTGGTACAACCTACTATTGGCAGGTTAATGCGAAAAACACATCAGGAACCACAGCAGGCTCAGTTTGGAGTTTTACTACGCCTGCGTCTGCACAAACATACGATGAGGGTTTTGAAGGTACCACCTTCCCTCCTGCAGGATGGAAAGTCATTAATGGCGGTGGTTCAGGCACCTGGGAAAGATCAACAAACGATCCCAGAACCGGCGAAGCTTGTGCCCGTATTTATTCCAATACTGTGGCGCACAACGACTGGCTGATTACCCCAGCCTTAATGCCTGAGGCAGGCAATTCTACCTTCGCGCTCTGGGCAAGAAATGCCAATACCTATTCGCGTGAAAAGTTTAATGTTAAACTCTCAACCACCGGCAACGACGAGCCCGATTTCACGGTTATTTTGGCCATGGATGTAGATCCGGCGCCATACAGCTACACACAATATCCCTATGATTTGTCGGCATACATCGGGCAAACCATCTATATTGGAATTCAAATTACAACTACCAATCAATCTAACCTTTGTATTGATGATGTAACCGGTCCCCCCTCCGCCACTCCCTCAGCTTTACCGGAAGCCGTTACCAATATTGCGCCGGCCAATGGCGCTGTCAATATTGAGAATGGCGAACTTTTGAGCTGGGAATTTGGTGCTAATACTAACGAATATGAAGTGGTGTTGGGTACTACCAATCCACCCACCACAGTGGTTGTTCCTTTTACCGGCAACCTGGCAACCTCCTATGAGCTTACCGATTTGCAAACCTATACGCAATATTATTGGCGGGTGAATGCACGCAATGCCGAAGGCACTACTGCCGGACCGGTTTGGAGTTTTACCACTGCCCACGATGAGCTTTACACTTCAGTTAATGTTACCGTTACCCTTAATTCGGGCGGAAGCCCAATGGGCACTAAGGTAAAGTTTACGAATACATCAGAACCCTCCCTGGGGCTTGTGTATGAAGAAACACTCGGACTTTCAGGCCAGTTTACCTGGAATGAATTCCTAAAAGGCACGTATGATATTGAAGTGAGCAAAGGCGGATATTCTTCAATAGATATTACTGACGAAGAAATTGTTATTCCAACCAGTTTTACCTGGGAACTTACAGAGCTGCTGTCTGCACCAACAGGACTGAGCGTAACCCCAACTGGTTTGGCAACATGGACAGCCGGTGCAACTATTCAGTTTGAACCTTTTGTCGAATCCTTTGACGGTCTTGCAAATGGTGAGCTGCCCGACGGTTGGATCAAATCACCGGTAACAGACAACTGGGGTGCAAATAATGCAAATGAAGCGGGTGGTACTGCCCCCGAAATGCGTTTCAACTTTCTTCCTTATAACTCGGGAACCTTCTATCTTAAGACTCCCATTATTACAACCATTGGACAAAGTTCTCTGCAGCTTTCGTTCAAAAATTACTTGAACGACTATCAGAGCGGTTATACCATAAAAGTAATTTCGATAGCTGATGGCGAAGAGCATATTATTCAGGAATGGGTGTCGCCTGCCAGCATGCCACCGGCTACGCTGACGTACGAACTTACTGCTGCCCATGGCGTGGGAGCTACGGATTTCCAGATTGCCTGGGTTTTTATGGGAAATTCTACTCGCGTAAACCGTTGGTGCATTGATGATGTTATGCTCACCTCTGCAGCCAAAAACTCCAGAGCGTTTGAGGCTTACAACGTTTACCTTGAAGGTGCTTTGGTTGCTAATGTTACAAACACCCATTATCAGTATGGCGCCAACGGTGAAACGCTGGTGCATGGTCAAACTTACCTTGCCGAAGTCTCCGCAGCTTACACATCCGGAGAATCAGACAAAGTTTCGTATAGCTGGGTTTATAAATCATGCGAAAGCTATCCTACACCCGAAAACTTCACTGCAACGCAGGTGGAAGGCACCGTTGACGTAGCCCTTTCATGGACTGTTCCAGCCATTCCTGCTGGCGACGACCAGATCGACTTTGCCCGCATCACCCGCAATGGTGAGGTTATTGCGGAAACAGAAGATGCAAGTTATCTTGACCTAAACCTTTCTATTGAAACCTACGTCTATTGCATCACTTTCGTTTACGAATCGGGTGCCGAAACATGCCCTGCAACAATTTGCGAAACAGTTGAAGTAACAAATACTGGCTTTATTAACGGTAACGTGAAACAAGCTGCCTACATGGGCGGCGCCAATTTAGAGGGCGCGGTGGTTATGCTTACCGATGTTGCAAATCCTGCAGTTAAATACATACTCACCACCAATGCTTTGGGAAATTATTCCGCTGAGGTTTTGGACGGAACCTATAACTATGAGGTTTCGGCAGTGGGCTACGCAACCCAAAACCTCGAAAACGTGGTGGTGGCACAAACAGCTACGGTTACACACGACTTTGTTTTGTTGGAATATCCTTTTCCTGCCGTAAATATTGTAGCTGCCGAACTAAACGACGATGCCGTTCAGATCAACTGGGACATTAACAACAGTGCTATTTCCGAGTGGCTTTATTATGACGATGGAATTAACACAGATGGCATTGGTGGACCCGAAACATTTACCTGGGCCATCAAATTTGATCCTGACCAGTTGGTTGACTATGCCGGCACTTCACTTACTAAAATTTCCATCTTTAATCATACCTCCGACGTTAACACCCTCCGTATTTGTGAAGGCCCAGACGCTCAGACCCAAATTTATGAGCAGTCGCTCACCGGACTTCCCATTGAAGATTGGGCAGAAGTATCCCTCAACAATCCTGTTCCTATCGACGTAACCAAAGAATTTTGGATTACCGTTTACACCACTGCCGGTGCCGCATATCCTGCCGCTGTCGGTGCCGGTCAAAACCAGCCCAACGGGGATCTTATGACTATTGATGGCGTGACCTGGGAACATTTGGCTGACATCCCGCTGCCCTATACCTGGAACCTCCGCGGTTTTGTTACCAATATGAGAACCAACAGAACAGTGGAACTTACAAGGGCCAAAAATAGATCGGTTTATGAGCCATCCTCAGTAAATAGACCTTTTGAAACCAGAGGTATTAAAAACACTTCTGCTAATGCAGCTATCAACACCAATGCTGTCAGCCGAGAATTACAGGGTTTTAGTGTCTATCGCACCACCTGTGTCACCGGTGAACTGCAGCTTTTGGGCTACACCACCGAACAAACCTTTACCGACGAAACCTGGGGCGCTGCCGAACCAGAAGTTTACAAATGGGGCGTTGTAGCCGAATATAATGAAAACGTTGCTACAATCCGCTTCTCCAACTGCTTAGACAATAATATGCTTACCCAGGTAAGTGTTACCGTAACCACCAACAGTGGTGACAGCCCCGTTGGCACCAATGTGTCATTTATTAATAAATCGGAACCGGGTTTGGTTTACGAAGTTGAAATTGATGAATCAGGTTATTTTATGTGGGATGAATTCCGCAAAGGAACCTATGACATACATGTCGAAAAGCGTGGTTTCGAGTCTGTGGAAGTTTCAGACTATGGAATTGATGGCCCCAAAGATTTTGTGTGGATGCTGCAGGAATTAATCTTCCCGGTTGCCGATCTGCAAGTAAGCCCGACAGCCCGTGCTGAATGGAGAGATGGTGCGCCTGTTCCTTTTGAGCCTTTTATCGAAGATTTCTCTAATGGTATCGATCGCTGGACAAGATACCCTGAAACCGACAACTGGCAGTGGAGCGAGACCAACCTGGCCGGAGGCGAAGCCCCCGAAGTGCGTTTTTACTGGAGTCCCAACAGCCTGGATAAGTTCTACTTTATTTCACCCGTGATGAATACCTTTGGCCAGAGTGAACTGGAAATGAGCTTTACGCATGCCATTAATGAAGTAATGTATGGTGATAGTTACAGCATCCGCTTAATTACCATCATTGATGGCGTAGAGCGCCTTGTCATAGAATTTGATGACAACAATCTCCCGCCAACCGAGGTAGTAACCATGCTTACCGCAGAACATGGCGTAGGTGCAAAAGATTTTCAGATTGCTTTTGTTTATGAAGGAAATGCCTATTACATGAATTGGTGGAATATTGATGACATAATGATAAATACTCCCCAAAACCGTGACCGTGAATTTTTGACTTACAATGTCTTTTTGGATGGCGAGTTTGTTGCCGATACACCCGAACCCTTCTATCAGTACGATCCCTCAACGCTGGTTCAGGGTCAGGAATATTTTACGGAAGTAACGGCGCTTTACACCACCTGGCTCTCAGAAGCAATGAGCTATACCTGGACTTATCAGCCATGCGACAGCTTCCCCGGACCTACCCAATTGGATTATGAAATAGTTAATTTAAACGATGTTGTACTCAACTGGAGTGGCAATGCACCCGCCATTGGCGATTTCTACGAAGGCTTTGAAGCCGGTACCCTGCCCACAGGTTGGGAAATTTACGACGTAGATAACGATGGCTACAATTGGGAAAACACGAAAATACAGTTCCCCGATTTCGAACCCCACTCCGGATTGTATTGCATGGCCAGTGCCAGTTATGTAAATGAATATGGACCAGTTACCCCCAACAACTGGCTGGTAACTCCGGCAATTGACGTTACATCGGCTTCAAAGCTTAAGTTTTGGGTTGGGGCACAGGACCCTATGAATCCAAGAGAATGGTATAATGTAAAAATATCCACCACCGGAAATGCTCCTGAGGATTTTAACATCACACTCCGTGAAGCTTGGTCGCGCTTGTATTGGGCCGAAGTAATTATCGATTTGTCGGCCTACGCTGGGCAAACCGTTTATATTGCTTTCCAGCACATGACTCCGCCTGAGCTTGAAATGTACTATATTAAGATTGATGATGTTACCGTAACCAACACTTACACCCGGGCGGCATACACAGCTCCGCTGGCATCAGGAATATCCCATTCGATCCCATTCAAAACTCAGAATATGACGCAGAATGAGATTGATGCAAGACTACTTGCTCAGGACAATGCAGGTTCTGAAAATCCAGGTCAAAATACCCCTGATGCAGGAAACAGATTTGATACAGGAGAACTTCTTGGAACCAATATTTATCGCGATGGCGTATTAATTGCCGAAAAGGTATTCGGGCAAACATTTACCGATAAGGATCTTGCCCCCGGTACATACGAATATTGCATCAACTATGTTTACACTGATAATGCCATGCCGTGTATGCCTCTTTGCGTAAGCGATGTACTGGTTACAGGCGAAGATTGTATTGCGCCTTATGACCTTACCGCTGAAGCGAATCAATCAACGGGTGAAGTTTCACTTGCCTGGACCCATGATGCTTTTACTGGAACCTATCTCTCATACGGGAATGGTGTTTATGCCGATGCTATTGGTCTGTCAGATTTTTCGCCTATCACGGTTGCGATTCAGTTCGATCCGGATATACTTGAAGCCTATGATGGCAAGGTCTTCTCCAAAATCAATTTCTTTTACGGATTTGGAAACATTGCTGACGTTACTGTCCAGGTTTGGGAAGGCACCACGCTTATTCTTGAAGAGCCTGTAACCAGTACAATCGTTGGCCAGGCATGGAACGAAATCGAATTCGATACTCCTGTACTTATCGATGGAACCAAATCCTACAAGATTGGCTATACAGTTGCAAATTACGATAGTCATCCTATTGGGGTACAGTATTATTCGGGTATTCCAAATTCTGATTTGATTTATATGAATGGCGGATGGAATCACATGAGCAATATCTTATCATTTGCCTGGCTACTCGAGGCTTATGTGTCGAATGCAAACGCCGCCACCGTCGATTACACATCCTTAACCAGTAAGGTGATAAACACTTCAGATTCGGGTGTGCCCGTTTCTGCTCCTTATGTTAATCTCAACAGAGGAACTGAAGGCAAAGCCAACCGTGCACTCATGGGTTTCAATATTTACAGAGATGGAACGCTGCTCGAAGCGCTTTGGCCCGAAACCACCTATTCATATCAGGAGGATCAGAGTGGTATGATTTGTTACACCGTGACGGCAGTGTACGAATATTGTGGCGAAACCGATCCATCCAACGAGGCATGTGTTGTACTCGTTGGTATTAATAACCAGGAGTTGTCCAACATCACGATCTATCCCAACCCGGCCAACAGCGAGCTGAACATCAAAGCCACCGGCAATATCCGCAAGGTGGAGTTGCTCAATAGCGTAGGTCAGATTGTCATGAGCCAGAGCTTTGATGCAAATCAGATTCGTTTGGATGTGTCGCAATACAAAGCCGGGCTCTATATCGTAGCTATCACACAATCCATCGGTGATGTCATCACCCGAAGGGTTACCATCTATTAGTACATTTTTATAATTGAAAACGTAAAAAGGCTGCTTCGAGAGAGGCAGCCTTTTTTGTTGGCGGCATAGCCAATTGCGGGATGCTGCTCATTAAAAACTATTGGTGTCCTGTTAAAAACAATCGATTCTGAACGAAATCCCAAAGTTTAGGATGGAACGAAAAGTGTTTATCGGGTTATAGTAATTTATGCTAAATAATATTAAAATCTTTCTTGAAAACATCACTATTTTAATTGATCTCTTGACGCTAAATTTTAGAAAAAAATCTAAATAATCCTTCTAAATCACATTAGTCAATACTTAACAAGTTGTAAGACAATACTTACAATAAATGAGGTGTAGGATCAATTTCCTACATACGTTTATTTCGGAATCATTCTAACTTGTTATTTAGAATGCATACAAATTGTTATCGGTTGAAATTCAGATTGAAATGTCTACATTTGCCTCGGCTAAAACAAAAATGAAAATCTAATAAATTACCCTGATTTTCGATTAAACAGATTTTTAGTCTTTTAGTGGAATGAGCTAATTTATTGTCTTTGAATAGAATACGATTTTTATCCTTTGGGTGAAATAAGTTAATTCATTGTCTTTTAATAGAATATACTATTAGTCTTTAGGTGGAATAACGTTTAAACCTTTCGATTATGAAAAAGTATTTATACACCTTCCTTGCATTCAATTGGAAATGCATGACTGGTTCGGGCATCTACAGCTGCTTAAGTGCAGGCTGCCACAAAACGTTAATCGTTTTTATTACGTTTCTGCTGGCAACAGCGTCCGGCATACTTTACGGGCAACACTGCCCGATAAATTCAGGGGTATGTGCAGAAGTTTGCGAAAATGAGCAAGTGTTTTTGCACGGCAATGAAACCGGAGTTTTCCCTTCTGGCGATTACTCGCTAAACTCTACTCAGATATCAAAGCCTGCAGTTACCATCGCAATTAACTACCAGTGTGTATTTGAAACACCTGAGTTTGCATTAGGAGCCACACCTATTCGGTGCCAGGGAGTTCGTGCGGTTACCTACACGGCAGTCTCAGGCAATGCCCAAACCATAACAAAAAGCCTCATCAACAGGCAGTTCGCCTCACTGTTGTTTTGCATTTTGTTTATAATAATTCCCAGCGCTCATATCCCTAAAAGTAAAAGATGCTGTGTAAATTATAATATGATTTTCATTCATTACCAATGAAATAAATTAAAGAAATACTCAATCAAAAAAATCCAACGTCATGAAAACAAAAATGATCAGTTCTAAAATTTGCAGTGATAGACTATCCCCGAAAAGAGGATATTTTCTCTCACTTGTTACTAATTCATTCGTAGCTCTCCTTCTGGGGTTGCTTTTTGCGTCATTTACCACCGTGCCAGCTTACATGAGTTTACAAACCGCTATGCAATTGTTAGAGCTTTCATCAGCCGCGCATCTACAAAGCCTGGTAACTGAGCCACATCCAACGGTTTATCTGACTAAAGGTGAAATAAGGGCCTCTGAAGAACTTGCACCTGCTGTAGCAATATGTGATGCTGCATCGGTAAATATGCTTTATGCAAACGCCCCTTCGTTTAGCCAGGTTGAACTGGTAAAAATTATAGCAAGCTCGATAGATGATTTGCCCGCTTCCATCGATTTGATCAAACTGGAAGAATTAACAAATCTGAAATACCTGCTTGTGGAATTTGCGTACGATGCCTGCGATGGAAGCACCAATGATTGCCAAACTTCGATACTTGAGGGAATCATACAGGGTACTTCTACACAGATTACAGTGATCTATAGTCAGTTAATTCCCGAATGATCCACCAAAAAACCTAAAAGTCATGAAAAAAAATTACTATTTATCAGATAAAAAATGGTTGGCTGCTACATTTGTAATGGCAACATTAATGGTCGTCTTCACGATAAGTGCCAAGGCACAGCACTTTGCCCCCCCTGATGATGCATCAAGAATTCAAGAAATGGCACCAGCGATGAGTTTAACCACACTAAGCGGTGGAGTAACCATCAGCTTAAATGCGGAAACCGGCATCTTACCTGAAGGTACTTACCTTTCGGTAAAATTGCTATCTGAAGTGGAAGAGGAGATTTATATTAAATCCCTGAAAAAGAACAATGGTATCACAATGATTCAATCCTTATTTTATGATATAACTTTGTATGATAAACAGGGGCTGGAGGTTCAACCCAATGGAGAGGTAACGGTCAGTTTCTCCGGACTTCAATTTGAAAATAATGGGACAGAGCTTGTGGTTTTACACGCCGAAGTAGGAGTGAAGGGCAAGGAAGGATTTATCTTTTCAAAGAAATACCCTGAGACCAATGTTCTAAAGAATAAGGACCTTATGCAATATGCAAGTGTTAACTCAACAGTTATTCAGTTTAACACCTCGCATTTTTCTGTTTACGCTGTAGGAACAACCCTAACCGCTACCTATAATTTTATGGTCGGCACTACTTTACAACAAACCCAAATTGTACTCAACGGAGAATCTTTGCTTGCACCTGAAACACCTGTCGCCCCTGCTGAACAGCGTTTTACCGGATGGTACATTATGGGACAAGCGTCTCCGATTGTTTTCAATCAGGCAGTTACGGTATCTTCAACTGCGACTCTTGCAGTAAATGCACAATTTGAAAGTGTATTCTATGTTTTCTTTAATTATGCAGGAGAGATTGTAGCAACAAAAGATGTTGTTGCTCCTGCAACAACAACCGATGCTTCAGGTGTTCCGCTGGTGGTAACCATCCCGGGTAAAGTGTTTTCACATTGGTCAGCGACGGAGAATGGACCAACGGCTTTTGACTTCAACACCTCAATAACAGCCAATACTACGCTGTATGCAGTATTAGCCGACAGATGGGTAGTATCTTTCAACAGTCAGGGTGGATCACCTGTAATGCCTGAGTATGTTATAAGTGGTTCAACTGCTACTCTGCCTGCAGCTCCAACTAAGGTAGGATATACTTTTAACTATTGGTCTGCAACCAGTGCTGGCGGATCATTTAATTTTAGTGCTAATCCAATTACAGCAAATACAATCCTCTATGCTATCTGGACCCCGCAAACCGTGAATTACAATGTGGTTTACTGGCAGCAGAACGCTGAAAACAATGATTATACTTATTTTGAGACACAAGCAAGAACAGGCCTGACCGGAGCAAATGCTACATACGCTACGCCAACCTATACCGGTTTTACATTAAATGCCACTAAAACAGATGCGCCGGCCAATAATGTAGTTATAAAAGGTGATGGAACCACCGTTAAGAATGTGTATTACGACAGGAAGGTGTGGACGTTTAAGATTGAATGGAAAAGTAATCCTGGTAGCACATGGACAACCATGAGTACTACTCAGGTTAAATATGGTCAGAGTACTGCACCCTGGTACAATGCGGCAGTAGCAGCACATCCTGGTTACCGTTGGTTAATTGCCCGTGGAAGTACTACCTCTTATTCTGAAGCTCCTGATATGCCCAACAATAATCTGACAGTTTCAGGTGAATATTCAGGTAATACGGCATTTACGGTTCATTATGTGGAAAAGAATACCACAACAAGTATTCATCCTGATTTTATATTTTATGCTGCCGGAAATGTTAGCTTCAATTTTACCATTGAAGACGGCATTGCACTCTCAGGATTTACGGTAACTCCTTTAAGTACATGGGAACCGCTGGAAAGTGGCTCTCCTCCGCGTGATGGAACCATTTATTACACCAGGAATAGTTATAAAATCACCTTTAATACAAATAATCAAAATCCGGCGGTTAAATCATCATTTATTCTCTATCAGGCGAGCATTGCTAATCAGGCACTTGCAGGTTACACCGAAGGAAGTACTACCTATACTGTAGATAATATTACCTATACATTTGGCGGATGGTATGAATCACCTACTTTTTCAACGACAAAATATAGTTTTGCCGGTAAAACAATGCCTTCTCAAAATTTGGTATTGTATGCCAAATGGACGCCTCCTACTCTTACCGTGCTTGACCACAAAGTATTGGAAAATCCCGGACCAAGCGGAAATACCATAGCAATTCCTATCCCATTAGGTGGAACTATAAGTGCCAGTCAATTAACACGGAATACCCCTTATGGTCTTAATGAGTCTGACTTTGTAGGTTGGTACTGGTATGTGGGGGAATTATTTGTACCCTACGATTTTGGAATGGCCATTTATACTAATCTGGAGTTATTTCCGGTTTGGAATCCAAAAACTTATTTAGTTACCTACTTTTTGGGTGGTGCCGGAGGTACTCTTCCTACAGATGTGAACTTATATCTCCTGGGGGCTGAAGCACTGATAGCAGGCTTGCCTGGTGATATAGGTCCGCCCACCGGAAAGCTATTTATTGGATGGATGGACCAGAATGGGATTACTCATTATCCCAATAACGGGCTCAACATTACTGGAAATATGACCCTGACTGCTCAGTGGGGAGATCCAATTCAAAAAACAGAACTAACCTACAAGCCGAATGGTGGCACAGGTAGTGATATTGTGCTTTCTGGTTTGGATAATAATATCACCCATGAGGTTGTCAATAATACATATACCTATAATGATTATACCTTCGGCGGTTGGAATACCGCAGCCGATGGTTCGGGTACAGCTTTCGCCACGGGTGATAACATTATAGTGAACAACAGCAATCCGGTTCCAAATGTATTGTTTGCCCAATGGGCGAAGATTACTTTGACCAAGACAGGGACTTTCAACGACCTGAATTCAAATGGTAAAGCTGATGTTGGTGAAACAATCACATATACATTCACGATTACGAATGATGGGTTTAGTCCGCTAACCAACATTACCATAACCGACCCAAAAATAACAGTTAATGGTGGTCCGATAATATTGGCGGCAGGTGCTACCAGCACCGGCGACTTTTACGGCACCTACACCCTAAGCCAGGCTGATTTAGATGCTGAAAAGGTGGACAATACCGCAACGGTTACAGGTTACACACTTATTTTGGGAATTGCTATCAGCGATAGTGATTCAGAGACCGTTGAATTTGGGGTTTGCTCGCTGGTAGTTACCTGTCCTACTAACTGGGATGCATCTTATGCTTGTTCCAGTGAAGTTCCTGTTGCTTACGCAGTAAATAGTTTAGCAAGTGCTGCAGGTTATGGCATTACCGATGCTTGTGGCACTGTGCGCATATACTCTGTTACAGAAGCAATAACAAACCAAACATGTGTAAACAAATACACCTTAACACGCACTTATCTTGTCTATGATGATGTAAATGACAATAGCCAATACGATAGTGGGGAAGTGATTTCGGAAGTTTGTGACCAGGTTATTACTGTCAATGACGAAATTGCTCCGGTTCTTGCAGCAGCTCCTGAAGCAGTTACTGTAAGTTGCATCGGCGACGTTCCTGCAATGATCAGCCTGTCATGGACAGACAACTGTGACGCGGGCGGAAACGTAGCAGGTAATGATGGTGATCTTGTAGGCGATGCCTGCGGCGGAACTATCACACGCACGTGGAATGTAAGCGACGCCTGTGGCAACGCAGCCGAAACACGTACACAGATAATTACCGTTAACGACGAGGTTGCTCCTGCAATCACACTTGCAGCTGCTGACCAAACCGTTG